>JAFAWN010000394.1 GCA_019241735.1 Terriglobales bacterium | reverse complement strand
ACGATCTTTGCTGTAGTCCTGGCAGTTTTTCGTTACGTGTCCCTGGCCTCCGTTATCTCGGTGGGAGCATTCCCCGCGATTTCGTGGGCATTTTCCGCCTCGTCTATGTCCCTAATGGGCCTCGGTGTGATAGCCGCAGCCTCAATTGTGATAATTGCGAGGCACGAGGGAAACATTCGGCGGCTTCTCGCCCATGAGGAACCGCGCCTGGTGTTGACGCGCTCATGAGCCGCATTTCCGTCATTGGCGCTGGCGCCTGGGGTACCGCTCTCTCCATCCTGCTGGGTCGCAAGGGCACGCATCACATCAGCCTGTGGGTGCACGAACCTTCTGTTCTGGAATCCATCCGCATTCACCGGGTTAATGAATCATTTCTGCCAGGCCAGTCGATTCCAGACTGTGTTTCACCAACTGGGAGCCTCGACCAAGCTTTGCGTGACGTAGAGATTGTGGTCAATGCCGTGCCGTCGCAGCATTGCCGCACCATTGTGGAGCAAGCCTCGGAATATTTGCATCGCGATACGCTTCTGGTAAGCGCGACGAAAGGCCTGGAGAACGATAGCTTGATGCGAATGACCGAAGTGATCCGCCGTGTTGTAGAGGAACGTCGCAAATTTGAACCGCGCACGGCCGCGCTGAGTGGTCCGTCGTTTGCCGCGGAAGTCGCGCGCGGCGACCCGACCGCCATCACGATTGCTTCAAAGGATGGAGCGCTAGCTGAAACCGTTCAGCGGGAGTTCAGCGGACCGCGCTTTCGCGTTTATACAAATGATGACGTCGTTGGAGTGGAGCTCGGCGGGGCGCTGAAGAATGTCATCGCTATCGCTGCCGGCATTTGTGATGGCCTCGGGCTGGGGCACAACTCAGTCTCCGCGCTGATCACCCGAGGGTTGGCAGAGATCACTCGCCTCGCCGTTGCGTGCGGCGGCCGTCGCGAAACCATGGCCGGACTCGCGGGGTTGGGCGATCTTGTTCTTACCTGTACCGGCGGGTTGTCTCGGAACCGTCGCGTCGGCGTCGAACTTGGCCGCGGTCATAAACTGCCAGCAATCATCGCCGGTATGCATGGAATGGTGGCTGAAGGCGTTTCTACCACCGAAGCGGCAGTCGGCCTGGCGCGCGCTCAAAATGTCGAGATGCCAATTGCTGAGCAAATGCATGCCATCCTGCACCAGGGCAAGTCGCCTGCTGACGCAATCCAGGATTTAATGGCCCGGACAGCGAGAAGTGAAATTGGCTTATAGAGTCACATGCGATTGGGCGCATGGCCGTCCCTCCTTCAATCCGCACACTCGCACTTTAGTAATGGTTGCAAATTTAATCTCGGACACTTTCGCCACCGCCACCCAGTAAAATTTTGAAGATCATCCAGGTTTTCTGTCTCGGCCGTCAGGCGGGAGGGCGCATCTTTGTGAAACTACCAATGCCATCGCGCATACCCGTCTTGTACGTAATTCTCGGAGTTCTGGTGCTGATCAGTGTCGTGCCGATGTATTTTTATTCGGCACAGGTTGAATCCATCAACCGTGACCGGCTGATCACCAATGAGCGGTTGCTGCAGAATACGGTGACCCGCTCGCTCGCCGACGATATCTCACAGCACCAGGCTTCGCTGCGCATGATGCAGGCTAATTTGTCATCAGCCTTGCAGGTGGCCAGCGGAGGCGATATCACTTCCAGCCACGTGGAGGCCCCGGAATTGCGGGCGCTGCTCGAGAATTTTGTTAGCTCGTCAGGCGACCTTGCCTACGCGACCCTGTTGAACTCGGACGCCAAGGGGATTTCCGCAGGGCGCATCGCCCCGGACGCATTTCTGCGGCGCGAACTGGAACGCGCGTTTTCGGCGGCGCGCGAAGGGCGCGTGTATAACGGGCAGGCCCTGATGATAGGCAACGGTAAGTCCGCCCACACCGTGATGCTGGTCAGCACGCCGGTGGTTTATGCGGGACGCTTTTTGGGAATGATCGGCTCGGCGGTGGATCTGCAATTTCTCATCAACCGCCTTCAGGAAGTCAATCGAGGCGGCCTTACTCCCTATGTGGTCGACAGTCAGGGACGCCTCGTCGTGGCCGCCACCAACGACTACGCTACCGGCCAGGACATGAAGAACCTTGAGATTGTCCGCAATTTCGTGGACGAGGGCAGGCAGGCGCAGCTGGTTGTTGCCACACGGGAATTTTCATTGTCCGGAGCCAACAAGACCAAGATGCTTGGTACCTACAGTCCGGTCACCAATCTGGATTGGGCTGTCATTGTGCAAAAGCCCCGGGATGACGCCTACCGGGGAGTGTACGAAATGCAGCGTACCGCCCGCCGGCTCGCGTTAATGGCAGTGCTGTTGAGCGTTGCTATCAGCATTTTTGCTGCTCGTCGTATCACTAATCCTTTACAGGTTCTAACTGAATCCAGCCGGGCAATTGCGCGTGGCGACTTCTCGAAACGGGTGACGCTTAAGAGCCGCACAGAAATTGGCGAGCTGGCGCAGACGTTCAACACCATGTCCGGAGAGCTCGAACATTTTGTGGCTGACCTTAAACGGGCTGCCAACGAGAACCTCGAGTTATTCATGGGTTCTATACAGATGCTGGCCGGAGCGGTCGATGAAAAAGATCCATACACTCGGGGACATTCCGATCGCGTCACACGTTATTGCGTCTTAATCGCAAAGGAAATGGGCTTAACGGACGATTTACTTGAGGTGGTGCGGATTTCCGCGCAACTGCATGATGTAGGGAAAATCGGTATCGAAGATCGAATTCTGAAGAAGCCGGGAGCTCTGACCGCGGAAGAATTCACCGTAATGAAGACCCACACAACTAAAGGAGCCAATATCCTGAGGCCAGTGGCGCAACTGAAGGAGATGATTCCGGGAATCGAGCTACACCACGAATCTCTAGACGGGCGCGGTTATCCTCATGGCCTGAAAGATGAGGAGATCCCTCTGGTGCCGCGCATTATTGCAGTTGCCGACACATTCGACGCGCTTACCACAAACCGCCCGTACCAGCACGCACACGAAGCCCACGATGCATTGCGCATCATTCACTCCCTCTCCGGTAAACGGCTCGATCCCGTCGCAGTCTTTGCCCTGGACGCGGTTTATCAACGGGGAGAGATCAGACTTCAGAAAGCGCCGGTGCTGCCGCCGATCGCAGCTCCGCAACCTGATGATCAGCCCGCCGCAGTTACAGTCGCCGCCGCACGTCTCTAAGCTTGAAAACCAATTAATGGATTTCGACCAGAGCCCGGGCATCCTCACTCAGACTTCAAAAAGTAGCCGAATCTAGAGTGCGAAGAAGGCAGATGCTGAATGTTTCTGACGGTAGGTGTCTGAGGCTAATTTTCCAGGTAGGCGTCGATCCACTCTTTGATTCGCAGGCGGCGTTCGTCCTGAACATCGAAGCGGACGCCGAAAGATTTGCTCGCACTTTTGCGCCAGCAGATGACACCCCTAATCCAGACCCTGGGCAGAGTTAATAAAGCGAAAGAAATTTCCAATGGCATCCCAGCAGACACGTCCTCCTTGCTGGTCAAGGACATGCCGCCAGAGCTGATCTCCTGGCTGGTAGCAGTAAAACGCCGATTGTCACCGGTTATCACCGCTACCTCGGTAATCACCGGAATGCGGATGTAGCGCCGGAATTCGTGCAGCACCAGCATCTGCGTGGCACGTACCAGCTTGAGTGCAGCCGGGCGCTCCAGCGGTTCGTCAAAGACGGCATTGATTCCATATTTTGAGTACTTTATTCCGTCGTTCATGGTGCCACCAACGCCGTAGATCACCATCCTGCTGTTCGATGGCGACGTGCGCACCGCCTCCATAACGGCGTGCGCCTCGGGCCCCAGATTCACCACGCAGGCAGCGAATTTCTCGGTCCGCAGGCGTTCTGCGGCATTGCCATTCATAATCACGGTTTCAACGCCGAACTGGCGGAAACAATCCATAAGCACGTTTTGGGCGGGGCCTTTAATATCCACCAGCGCAGCCCGGGCAGGATTTTTCTTACTTAAAGTCAGGCGGGAAATCGCAGATCCTAGAATTCTTTCCATACGTGAACCGCTATCAGGGCGAATCTCATTCTCGCCTCCCAAGACACAGTTAGCAAAGGAGCAGAAGGACAGTCACTGGGTACGCAAGTGCCATTACCGCAATGCACTGGTGTGTGAAAACAAAGCAGAAAAGGCTAAAGGTTTGGTCAGGGTGGGCGAGTGGAGGGAAGTGTTTTTTGGGACGAACGAAGGGTTAAAGCCTACTCGCTCCAGCGCCGGAAGAGCAACGCTCCATTAGTGCCGCCAAACCCGAAGGAGTTGGAGATCGCGTAATCAATCGTCGCTTTGCGGGAATGATTGGGGACAAAATCCATCCCGGCAGTTTCTGGCTCCTGATTCTCGAGATTGATGGTGGGGGGCAGAATCTGATCGCGTAACGCTAGTACGGTTATTCCAGCCTCCAGCCCTCCAGCCCCTCCTAAAAGGTGCCCGGTCATGGATTTGGTAGAGCTGATAGGAACTTTATGGTCGCCGAAACAGTTCCGGATCGCGTGCGCCTCGAGCACGTCACCGATGGGAGTCGAGGTGCCGTGGGCATTGACGTAGCCGATATCGGCAGGCTTGATTTTCGCGTCGCGTATTGCGTTATTCATGACCCGCAACCCGCCTTCGTGCTCGGGAGCCGGTTGCGTGATGTGATAAGCGTCGCCGCTCATGCCGTAGCCTACGATTTCCGCGATGATGGGGGCGTCGTGACTGCGAGCGAATCCCAGTTCTTCGAGGATCAGGATACCGGCGCCTTCGCCTATAACAAAACCGTCGCGCCCAGTATCCCAGGGGCGGCTGGCCTTTTCCGGCTCGTCGTTACGGGTTGAAAGGGCGCGCATAGCGGCAAAGCCGCCGACGCCCATCGGAGTGATCGCAGCCTCGCTACCGCCGGCGATCATTGCCTCGGCGTCGCCATGCTGGATAATACGGAAAGAATCGCCCAGGGAGTGTGCGCTGGTGGTGCAGGCGGTTGCGGTCGCCTCATTGGGGCCCTTCGCGCCATATCTCATGGAAACGTGCCCGGCTGCGAGGTTAATAATGGCAGCGGGGATGAAAAACGGAGAGATCTTCCGCGGACCACCCTTCAGCAGATTCGAGTGTTCGCGCTCGATAATATCGAACCCACCGATTCCGGAACCAATATGCACCCCGATGCGGTCTGCATTCTCCGGCGTGATTTTTAGCCCCGATGAATTGATGGCTTCATCGGCTGCGCCCAGGGCCAGGTAAATGAAGCGGCCCATCTTCTTCAATTCTTTCTTGTCCACGAACTGCAAGGGATCGAAATTCTGGACTTCTGCGGCAATCTGGCAGGCGAATTGGGAGGCATCAAACTGGGTGATTTTCCTGACGCCGCTGTTTCCGGCCAACAGGTTTTTCCACACCGCTTCTGTAGTATTGCCAACCCCGCAAATCAGGCCGATTCCAGTAACTACGACCCTACGTCCCAACTACTTCCCGCCTTTCGAGTGCTTGCCAATATAGTCCACAGCGTCCTGCACGGTGCGAATCTTCTCTGCGTCTTCATCGGGGATTTCGATCTCAAAGGCCTCTTCAAACGCCATCACCAACTCCACAGTGTCGAGGGAATCGGCGCCCAGGTCATCCACGAAGGAAGCTTTAGGGGTCACTTCGCCTTCGTCGACGCCTAATTGCTCGACGATGATCTGTTTCACTTTTTCTTCAACGGCTGCCATCAGTTGTTCCTCCAGGAAAAAAGTGTGAAACCGAGGCCAATTGCGCCCCCGTCTTTCCATCAGACGTAGGAAATGGCAATCGGGCTGTCCGTGCCGGATTTTTACCCTGAGTTCTCTATTTGCCGGGCTTGGCTCGCTTCTCTACATAGGTGACTGCGTCCTGCACGGTGCGGATCTTCTCAGCTTCCTCATCGGAGATCTCAAGATTGAAGGCTTCCTCGAGCGCCATTACCAGTTCGACTTGATCGAGGGAGTCTGCGCCCAGATCGTCCACAAAGGACGCGCTGGGGGTGACCTCGCTCTCGTCCACCCCAAGTTGCTCCGCAATGATTTGTTTTACTTTCTCAGCCGCTTCAGAGACGTTGCTTTCAATAGCCATTGGAATGTTTCCTCCGGGAAGACTCAGAACGAACGAGTAGTGTACTGGCGCAGGCGAATTTATGTAAAGGAAGGGCGAAGCGTCTTTGAACCTGCATTTCTAGCTCATAATGTCCGCAACCCGCACCGCGTCGGTGCATGCGGCGACGGCATGGGTGCGGATGATATGCGCCCCCTTCATTACCGCGAGAGTTTCCGCCGCCAGGGTGCCGTAGAGCCGGTCCGGGAGTGACGCGTCCTCGCCATTGCGTGCCAATGCCCGCCCAATAAAAGATTTTCTGGATACACCTGCCACCAGGGGATAGCGCAACTCATGGAAGTCCTGAAAACACTTGAGCAGCGGATAATTTTCCTCCAGCCTCTTGCCGAAACCGAACCCCGGATCGAGCGCCAGCCTTTCGCGCTTCACGCCCGCAAGCAGTGCAGAGTCCAGTAGCTTTCGTAGTTCGCGTTTGACCAGCATTACGATATCGCTGACCGGCTCCAGGCCTGACCATTGTGAGGGGCGTCCGCGCGTATGCATTAATATCGCCCCACATTTCAGAGCCGCAAGGGACTTCGCCATTTCGGGATCCCAGGAAAACCCGCTGACGTCATTCACGATTTCGGCGCCTGCTGCTGCAGCCTGTCTCGCGACTTCGGATTTGTAAGTGTCGATTGAAATTACGGCATTTGGCTGTTTGTTCTTCACCTTCGCGATTACTGGCAGCACTCGTTCCAGTTCCTGCCTGGTGGCAGCTTCCCCCAAGTCCGGCACCGCAGAGCCGGGCCGCGTGGATTCACCACCGATATCAATAATGTCAGCGCCCTCGGCGATGAGCTGCAGCGAGTACTCAACCGCGCGATCGGGAGCGAGATATTTTCCGCCGTCAGAAAAAGAATTGGGGGTCACGTTCACCACACCCATCACCAGTGTCCGCTTGCCCAACTTAAGCGAGCGTGCACCAATCTTCCAATCGAAGACGGAGCGCATCCCGCCGATTCTAAACTAGCTAACGCTTGGGAAGACTCCCCGCCACCGCCTTCTGTGATCCATCCGATTGCTTTACTATGGTCGGCAGGTGGAGAAGTGTTCGCAAGTCTGCTGACTTTCGATTTAAGAACAGCGGCGCAAAATGGGTTCCGGGCGGTTTTTCCCGTGATATTGGTCTGGACACTGACTGCTTGCGATGTTGAGCTGCGCAAAACTGACGCACAGCTCGGACTCAACCCGATCCAGTCTGCGGGGCGTAAAGTTTACAACGATTATTGTGACCGGTGCCATCAGCCGTACTCATCTCGTGCGAAAAAGGGGCCAAGCCTGAAAGGCGTATTCCAGAGACAATATCTTCCGGTAAGCGGATTACCTGCGAATGACGAACGAGTAGGCGAGATTGTGCGCCTGGGGCGCGAGAAAATGCCGGGGTTCGCGCAGGCCTTGAGCAGCGAGCAAATCTCTAACCTGCTCGCTTACTTGCATACCCTGTAAAGAAACAGGGCCTGCGGCCAGCAGGCCCGGACTAAACCAGGTCGTTTAGATGCTCAGAAATCTCGCAACCCAATCTCCAGGGGAGGGTCTCGGGCGTTGAGGGGGTCACGTTGAAGGCCATTTCATCGGAATCCGGCACTCAGAAAGACATGTTTCTTGATCTGTTACGAAATCAGAACAGGATCGGTCCCGAAGTGGAACAGGCTTCGGTTGCTTTTTCTTGAGAACCTCCTTGGGTCGGGACCGGGAGATGCCGCCGGCAGCGCGCAGTACAATGACGAACTTGGGTCCAATCACGCCACAGAAGGCTCGAGGCAACGCTTCCCCTCAAAGATTTTCCTTATGGCAGCGGTTTCTGCTGTGGCTTATCACATGGACAGGTTTTCTTGCCATCCGGATTATCGGACCCACACTGCGGGTTGCAGTTTCGGTTGAAAAGGGTGGACCTGCAGACATCAAAGCCACGCCGATGATCTGGTCTTTCTGGCACAACTGCATCTTTCCCGCGCTTTATACGTGGCGTGGTTTGGGAATCCGCGTGATGTCTAGCGACAGCTTTGACGGCGAATATACCGGTCGCATTATCCGCAAATTCGGATACGTGAAGATCAGAGGGTCGAGCAGCCGGGGCGCGCTGCGTGGCCTGCTGGAGATGCGCCGCGATTTGGAGCTGGGTCACAGGGTCGCCTTCACAATTGATGGCCCCCGCGGTCCGCGGTATGTGGCGAAACCCGGCCCAGTATTCCTGTCGAAAGCCACCGGCGTGCCGATGCTGGCTTTCTACATGGCGATCCAGGACGCATGGATTCTGAATACCTGGGACCAGTGCCGGATTCCGAAGCCGTTTTCCAGGGTCTTGATGCGCGTGAGTTCGCTAATTTCAGTTCCCCCAAATGCGAACAAAGAGGAGGAAGAGCGTTTTCACGGTGAACTGCAAAAGTCCCTCGAGCGGGTGCGCGAATTCGCCGAGGCGAATGTTGCCAAGGCAGGGACGGGAGAGTTTCCGTTCATCGCTTAGCAGGCGCCCTCGTTCGCTTTTCTTAAAGTGTTTTAGTGCACTTTCGCTAGCGAACTCAAACGGCTCGAAGTACCCTCCTCGCCTCGCATTTTCGGATTCGGTATAGAATTTCTTCCGGAGCATTCCAAACCCACTGAGGTCACCATGTCTGCAGTCATCCTCGACGGAACCAGGATCGCTGCTGAAATTCGTGCTGAAGTCGCAGCCGAAGCCAAAGCCCTGAGCGCAGCGGGAAGGCGTCCCGGCCTGGCGGTGGTGCTGGTCGGCCACAACCCCGCATCGGAAATTTATGTCCGGGGGAAGGTAAAGTCCTGCGAAGAAGTCGGCATTTACAGCGAGAAACATACGCCTGCTGAAAACATCACTACAGAAGAACTGCTCGAATTAGTTATGGGACTGAATCTGCGGGATGAAATTGATGGCATCCTGGTGCAGCTTCCACTTCCGTTTCAAATCGATTCCAAGAAAATCCTGCTCGCAGTCGATCCCGCAAAAGACGTGGACGGATTCCATCCCATGAACGTGGGCGCGCTTTCAACGCAACGGCCCGGATTAGTGCCCTGCACACCCGCCGGAATCATGGAGATACTGAGGCGCAGTCAGATACCGGTAGCCGGGCAGGAGGCCGTGGTGATAGGCCGCAGCGACATCGTGGGAAAGCCCACGGCGATGTTGTTACTCAACGCCAACGCGACCGTAACCGTCTGTCACTCCAAGACACGCGACCTGCAGGACGTCTGCCGCCGCGCGGATCTTCTGGTGGCGGCTATCGGCCGCGCCGGCATGATCAACCGCGATTTCGTAAAGCCCGGCGCCACGGTGATCGATGTCGGGATGAACAAGATAACAGACCGCGGCGAATTCGACTCTCTGTTTGCAGGCGATGCGAAGCGGTCGGAAAGTTTCCGGCTGAAAGGCTCCGCCCTGGTGGGAGATGTGCACCCTCAAGTTGCCGAGGTCGCCGGCGCCATGACTCCGGTACCCGGAGGGGTGGGGCCACTCACTATAGCCATGCTGATGTCGAACACGGTGCGGGCTGCGAGATTGCGCCGCGGAACACATGTAGCGGAGCTTTCCAGCGTGTAGTGTGTGCGCCGGATCTCCAGCGGTCCAAATCTCCCGATGACCTTCGCATGAAAACTCGCCGCCAGAGAACAGTTCGTTGAAAGTCGGCCTTACCGGCGGGTTCTGTTCGGGAAAATCCACAGTAGGAGAGATGTTTGTAGAGCTCGGCGCCAAGCTTCTTCAAGCTGACCCACTCGCACACGAACTCATGGAACCGGGGGAACCCGTATATCAGGAAATTGTGAAAACCTTCGGCGAGAGCATTCTCAATCTTGATAAATCCATCAACCGCAGCCGCTTGGCGGAGCTTGCTTTTGGGACCGCAGCGTTCGCAACAAACATTCGGATTCAAGAATTAAATGAAATTATTCATCCCCCGGTAATTAAACTACAAAGGGAATGGCTCAGTGCAATGCAACTTAATCATCCCGGCGGCGTTGCAATAGTAGAAGCAGCGCTTATTTTCGAGGCCGGGCTGGCCGGCGATTTTGACC
>JAFAWN010000273.1 GCA_019241735.1 Terriglobales bacterium | reverse complement strand
TTGCTGTGGACCCCGAGCGCCCACCAATCCGTTTGGGCGGCGGTAACCCAAGCTATCCGGACCCCGTCGCGGATCGAGGAAGACATCCAGCTCACTCAGTTCGCCGCGCCCAGCGTTTATGCGCTGCTGGTTGGCAACCGCAACCTTAAACCGGAAGCGCTTATCGGGTACGAGGCAGGATACCGCCAGTTGTTTACATCCAACGTGTACGTGGATTTCTCCGCGTTCTATAACCACTACAGTCATTTGATTGGGTATGGGCCGGGAACTTTATTGGTTGAAACTTCCCCGCCTCCGCCGTTTCTGGTCTTCAGCATTCCCCTGGAGAATGCCATGAAGGGCAATACTTATGGGTTTGAGGTCGCTCCTGATTGGAAGCCTACTCCGTGGTGGCGTTTAAGGGCGGCTTATTCCTATCTGGATCTGAGCTTGCAGGAAACGATTACCGACAGCATTTCTCCGAGCAACCTTTTACTGGAGGGATCGAGTCCGCGCAACCAGATCACAGTTCAATCTTTCTTCAACCTGCCGCATGGATTTGAGTTTGACCCGACTTACCGGTACGTGAGCGCGTTGGGGAAGCTGCAAATACCGGCATACCACACCGCGGATGTGCGCTTCGGTTGGCGATTCGCCCATCATTTTGAAATTTCTGCCGCAGGAGAGAATTTGTTTCAGCCTCATCACTTTGAATTCCCGGCGGATGCGGGTCCCACGGTGGGGATAAAGAGAAGCGCTTATGCGCAGATGACGTGGCAAAACTAGCTTCGAACGATCGATGATTCTTACCAAGCCCACCGCCGATTGGAGAGCCGGTCAGCGCCTGCCGGCCGCCGGGTTGGCTTCGTTCCTACGGTGTGTTGTGTGTGCGGCCGCGCTGGTATCAGTCTCAGCCGTCCAACCGGCGCAAGCGCAGCGGCCCAAGCCCAGCGAATATCAGGTAAAGGCCACGTATCTCTACAACTTTGGAAAGTTCGTACATTGGCCGGGTCAGGTCGAAAAGGTGAACGCCGGCTCCTTTGAAATTTGTGTGCTGGGGCAGGACCCGTTCGGAGCCGCCCTCGACGGAGTGTTGGCGGGCGAGACCATCAACGGTAAGGCGGCAGTAGCAAGGCGCATCTCCAAACCCGAGGAGGCAGCTACCTGCGGCGTGTTGTTCATCAGCTCATCGGAGCGCGAGCATATAAAGAAAATTCTTGCGGCATTGCAAAAGGCGCCAATCTTGACCGTCAGCGATATGAAAGAATTTTCGGAGATGGGAGGAATGGTGCAATTTGTAATGGAGGATAACCGGGTCCGCTTTGAAGTAAACGTGGGCGCCGCAGAAAGAGCGGGGTTGAGCTTAAGCTCCGAATTACTGAAAGTGGCATTGAATGTCCGCAGAAATTAACCTGGGACACCAGGCGATGAAGAGATTTGGAAACTACTCCATCTCGAGGAAGCTCACCGCCCTGAATCTGCTGGTAAGCGCGGCTGCGCTATTACTTGCCTGCGTCTCGTTCTTTCTGTATGACTTGCATACCTTTCAGGTAAATATCGCGCGCAATCTTTCCATTCAGGCGCAAATTACGGGATCGAACACAGTATCCGCAGTCACGTTCAATGACGCTCGTTCCGCGGAGACGACTTTGCAAGCGTTGCGGGCGTCTTCCCACATAATTTACGCAGGCATTTACACGAGCGACGGGCGCGTGTTCGCGCAATATTGGCGCGACCGCCCGGAAGAGGTTCCTTCTTACCATCCTATTCCTGCCGGCGAGGTCGAGGCGCATTGGTTCACGCCAAGTGAGATAGGGCTTGTGCGCTCGATCGTTTTTCAGGGCAAACCTGCGGAAATGGTTTATATCCGCTCGGACTTGAAGCAGATGAGCGATCGCCTCAGGAACTACGCGGTCACGATCCTGGGAGTGCTTTTCATCTCCCTGCTGGCCGCGCTACTGGTTTCACGAATTGCCCAGCGGGTGGTTTCGGGTCCTCTGATGCACCTGGTGGATACGGCCCAGGTAGTTTCGCGCGAGCAGAACTACTCCGTACGCGCGGCCAGCACCGGCGGGCACGACGAAGTCGCTGCATTAATCGGCGCTTTCAACGAGATGCTTGCCCAGATTCAAAAACGCGATACCGCGCTGCAAGAAGCGCACGATGAATTGGAAGCACGGGTGAAAGAGCGGACAACCGATTTGAAAGTTGCAGAGGAGAATCTGAGTGCGTTGTCAAACCGTCTATTGCTGTTGCGGGACGAAGAGCGGCGGCATATAGCGCGGGAGTTGCATGACGGTTCCGGCCAGGTTGTGGCCGCGCTGGCGATGAACCTTTCCATTCTGGAGAAAGATGCCGCCCATTGGAACGCCAGGACACAGAAAGCACTGGCGGATAGTGTGCAACTGGTGAAGACCATTTTGCAGGACTTGCGCACGATGTCTTATTTGCTGCATCCGCCGCTGCTGGATGAAGCCGGGCTGGAACTGGCGTTGCGTTTGTTCACCGAAGGATTTGCGGAGCGCAGCAATATTCCCGTCAGTTTGGAAGTAGCGCCGAATCTGGGGCGGCTTTCGAAAGAGCTTGAAACTGCGATTTTCCGCATTGTGCAGGAATGCCTGACCAACATTCACCGTCATTCAGGAAGCGCAAATGCGCGCATCCAGATAACCCGAACCCATCGCGAGGTCTGTGTGGAGGTACGGGATCAGGGAAAGGGAATGCAAGCCGAGGCGGGAAGGCCTCCCCGGCCCGGCGTCGGGATACCCGGTATGCACGAGAGAGTAAGGCAACTTGGCGGACGCCTGGAAATAAAATCCGGCACTGCAGGCACGGTAGTGATGGCGATAATACCGGTGGAGGACGTTGGCAAGGTAAGCTCAGGCAGCAGAGAACAGTTCACTACGCAAGCTTAGAGTTCTGCGCGGAGAGACGAAAAGCAGCGCCGTGAACCTACAACCTTCGCTCATCGCGGTCATTGCGACCCCGTAAAAGACAGTTTTAGGAAGATGTTAGAATCCGTGCTCCATGTCCAGGAAGCGCGCGCGCAAGATCAAGTTGCTGCTGTTTGATGTGGATGGCGTACTGACCGACGGCAAAATATGGATCTTTCCTGCTCCCGCGGGAACCGCTTCTCAAAATCCATCGAAGGAGGGCGAGAGGAGCGGGTCTCGAGTCGTCAGCCAGAATTTTATCGAAGCCAAAGGTTTTCACGCGCATGATGGCGCTTCTATATCACTGGCGCGGCTGGCGGGAATTAGGACCGGAGTGATTACCAAGCGCAACTCCGAAACCGTGGCGCTACGGGCGCGCGATTTGAAGCTGGAGCATGTTCACCAGGGAATACAGGATAAGCTTAGCGTCTTTGAAGACATTGTGCGGCAGGAGGGTATTGACGCGAACCAGGCGGCATTCGTTGGCGACGACGTAATAGATCTGCCGGTAATGCGGAATTGCGGACTGGCTATTGCGGTCGCCAATGCGAGGGATGAAGTGAAGCGCGAGGCCCATTATGTAACCCCTCATTCCGGCGGCGATGGCGCGCTGCGGGATGCGGTGGAATATATTCTGAAGGCGCAGGGGAAGTGGGAAGACGTGGTAGAGCAATACATCTCGGTCCGAAGTCCGAGGACGGCGGGCACACGCAAAAAGTAAACCCATCGGCTGTCTGCTTGGGGCGTGCTCGGGTCGACAACCGATGGGTCACCGTTCTCCTTACTCGCAGTAGGCTTTCGGGAGCGTTTGAGACTGGAAACACGGGGTAGCGGGGAAAGTTGCGATCTTTTCTGGCTCAGTGTTCTGTGATGTTCGTATTGGTCCCCTTTGAACTTTGAGGAAGTTCAAGGCCGGCAGGTGGGGACATCTGCCGCTACGTAAGGCTCGGACATCCGCGTCTGAGCGCTTACTGGGGAATGGCTAGCGGCCGGGCGGCCATCAGCTTGGTAAAGCGCTCGTCTTTGCGTAAGGAAGCGAATTCGGGATCTTTATATACATCTTCCACGCCCTTGTAGCCTTCTTCCATCGCGCGGCGGAGATATTCGAGGGAACGTTCGGTCCGGCCCATCTTGGCGAACAGCTTCGCTACCACGTAATCGTAATGCGCGCGGTCTTCGGGGGAGGACATCTGCGCGGAGACTCCGGTGCGGGAGATGCGGTCAAAGATTTCCGGATCCAGCTGCACCGCTTTCGCGTAAGCGTCGCTGGCCTGGACGAAGTCCTTTCTGGAAAAGTACGCCGCGCCCAGATTGCTGTAAAAAGAGGCCGAATCCGGATGCAGTTCGATCGCTCTTTTGTATTCCTTGATGGCCCTGCCGTATTTCTTTTGCAGATAGTCGATCACTCCGAGGTTGTTGGCGGCGTCGGCTAGCTTATTGTCATACTTGATGGCGTGCTCGAAATCCCTGGCTGCTTCGCGTAAACGTTGCGACAGCAGTTCCGTAATCCCCATCTTGTTATAGAGCACGCCGCTGTCGGGTTTCTTTGACAGCGCCGCGTGGTAGTAGTCGAGCGCGTCCACATAAAGCTTCTGGGAGCGCAGCTGGTCGGCGCGTTGTTCCAGTTGATCTGCCGGGAGGTTCCGATCTGGGGGCGGAATGCGCCGGACGGTCGGAGGATTTACCTGCAACTGTTCCGAGTCGGCAATCTCCGTCTGCGGCATTGCGCTGGCGGCGATTACCAGACATAAAACTAGAATCAGGGCGAAAAGGCGACTGAACATGAATCACCTCGCAAATTACTATGGTGGCGAACTGCGGGCGGCCTCCGGCGCGTTTGCCGGAGTATTCGCCGGCTTGCCGGACTTAAAGATACCCGCAAATTTTCCAAAAAAGCTTCTTTTTTTGAC
>JAFAWN010000069.1 GCA_019241735.1 Terriglobales bacterium | reverse complement strand
GAAGGCAATCAGCGCAACGTCAACTACATTCTGGCAAATGATTTGCCCACGCTCATCTGGATTGCGAACCTGGCCGGCATCGAGCTGCACCCCTCGCTTTCACTGGCGAAAGACATAACGTGTCCCCGCATGATGGTGTTCGATCTCGATCCGGGGCCGCCGGCAGATATCGTTCAGTGCTGCCAGGTTGGAATGTGGCTGCGAAAAATATTCGACCACTTTGGATTGCAAAGCTTTCCGAAAACGTCGGGATCCAAAGGCCTCCAAATCTATGTGCCGCTCAACACGCCTACAAGCTACGACATTACCAAACCCTTCGCACACGCGCTGGCGAGGCTGCTCGAAAATGAACACCCCGAGCTTGTCGTCTCGGACATGAAAAAGGCATTGCGCGTCGGTAAGATACTGGTCGACTGGAGCCAGAACGACGAGCACAAAACCACAATTGGCGTTTACTCGCTGCGAGCACGAGACTATCCCACGGTTTCGACGCCGGTGCGGTGGGAAGAGGTCGAAGCCGCGCTAAAGAAAAAGGATGCAAAGCTGCTCGTCTTCCAGGCTGAACAAGTGATTGACCGGTTTGAAAAGATGGGAGACCTTTTCCAGCCGGTCCTGACCCTGAAACAGAAACTACCAAAGTTGCCGGGCATTGAGTCCGGGATGCCGCAGGCGATTGAGAAGGGAATCGATCTAGCCGCGCAAGCGCAGAAGGCGGCAACCGCGAAACCATTGGGGAAGCCGGCCGGTGCGAAGCCGGGCACTCCGCAGGGACAGAAAAACTCGAAGCAGGCTAAAGCACGCTCCAAGAAAAAGACGACGGCAAAGAAGTAGACATTCTTATTCTCCCGCGCCAGCCATGACGGGTTGGGAGGTGGGCGCTGGTGATCCAGTCTCAGGCTCAACCGTGATCGCAAAAGTCTTCGCTTCGATTCCCGGAGGCAGCGGTGGATTTACAACCACTGCATTTCCGCGGGCGTCGGGCGTAAACATCCCCGCCGGCATCGGAGATCCGTTCATCGGGATCAGCCATAACTCATAAGCTTTATTTGCCGGCGGCATTGGCATGTTGTTGGCCATAAAAATCAAGCTGCCGCGGTCCCGCGAATATATTGCTTTACCCTGCGGCTGGGGCGGGTGCTTTGCCGCGACCAGCGTTACATGCATCGCATCGGTCGCCGTCAAGGCAGCGACCACGCTTCGTGCGCGCGCAAGCTGGGTTTTCTGGTCCGAGAACTCAATCTGCACCAGGGACAGTTGCTGGAACAGCTCGGCGTTCTGTCGCAACAAAAATATGGTGAGTAAAACCAGAGCGGCGACGGAAAAAATCCTCAACGGCTTCAACCAGGAAGTCCGTGCCGGCGCGCTGCTGCGTCGTGATTCGCGCGAGGCGGCAGCCAACAATCGCTGCCGCGCCCTGGCCGGCGGCTGAGCGCCAGATACAGAGAGAGCGAGCACGGCCGCATCGCCTCGCAACTGGTCCAGCTCACCGCGGCAGGAATCGCACGTCTGGATATGATTCTCCAGCGCCGTGCGTTCTTCACCCTGCAACGCGTCCAACGCGTAGAGAGCGAGGTCCTCCTCGAATTGTGGATGTGCGGTCATGCGGCCAATGCGCGGCGCAGGGCCAGCAGCCCGGCGCGGATGCGCGTCTTAATCGTCCCTAACGGTTCCCCGGTCTTTTTTGCGATCTCCACATGGGTCAGTCCCTCAAAATAAGCCATCTCGAGCGCATTTCGCTGCGGGCCGGGCATTGTTTCCAGGGTGCCACGAACTTTCTGCAGAGCTTGCGCACGTTCGGCTTCGCCCGCCATGGTCGGTTCGACCCGGATTACGACATCGGCGATATCTGTCTCTGGCTTTCGTTTACGCAATGAATCAATGGCGCGATTGCGGGCAATTACCGCCAGCCAGGGCGCGAGGTTGCCGCGGCTGCTGTCGAATAAGGAGGGGTTGCGCCATAATCCCATGAAAACATCCTGCAAAATGTCCTCCGCTCCCGCAGGGTTGCTTAATATTCGCAGCGCAACCGCATACACGATTCCTGAATAGCGGTCGTACAGGTTAGCCAAGGCCTGCTCATCCCCGGAGCGCATGGCCGAGACCAAAGCCGAGTCAGATGGTCCGTCCTTCCACGCAATCGTGGCTCTTGACTCGTCCTTGTGCAAACTCAATCTCTTTCTACCGAAGTACGGGTTGAGAGGCTTCGCCGGATTGCCGGCGCTGCAGATTCGGTCTGGCAAGAATAACAGGGTAACTGATTCGGGATTACCGGGACTAAAACGGATCAAGCTTCCGGACGCGATATGCGCGAACACTCAGGGAGCTCTCACTCATTGTGCAAGACCATCTCCCGCTCCTTGGTCGTCATCTGTCTCCAAAGCACTTGCATGTCTTCTTTGACCTCGCTGTTTGTGGGATCTTCTTTTGCTGCTCTTGCAAACCAGCGATAGGCGGTGAGCAGATTCCGGCTGACGCAATGGCCTGTGGCGTACATCGCCCCTAAAGTGCTCTGGGCTTTCGCGCTGGAGTGTTCAGCTCCGGCGGCGAGATAGGTGCGGGCCCGTTCACAATCCTGGGGCACGCCTTTTCCGTAGAGATATTTCTGGCCCTGTTCGACCAGGTCATCGCTGGTGCCCGGATGTGAAGCGTTTACAGCGGCCGAATTGGCCGACGTGCTATAGGGGCTTGACTTCGCAGCAAACGGGGATTTAGCCGCCATTTCACCGCGCTTCGCCGGGGCAGGCTCCGGCGCAGTGACCGTCTTCGGCGCGGTGACCGTCTTCGGCGCTGGCGCAGCGAACGTCTTCGGCGCCGGCACTGTTACCGTCTTCGGCGCTGGCGCAACACGCGCGGAGGGTTTTATAGGATTGCTTTGGGGATGTTCAGCTCCACTCCGCGCCGTAGTATCGGGGATATTGGCTGCCGAGTCCGAAGCCCCCGCATTCGATGAAGGCGGAATATCCGTTTCTGTTAACGTGCCGTGCTCTTCGGACGTCGTATGAGAAGTTTTCGGCGGCTCTGGAGTGGGGGAAGCGTCCGGGGCCGCGGTCTCAGCAGCGGGATTTGGCGAGGTCGAAGGCGCAGCCACGGTCGCATCCGTCCCGTTCGCCACCACCGACCTCCTGTGATGCCAGTTCCATGCCAGTCCGAGTATGATCGCCGCGAAGCAAACAATCATCACAAACAATCCCCGATTCCGGGGTTTCGGTTCCTCATCCAGCAGATACGAAGCGGCTTTCTCTTTCGGCTGTTCCTGACCCAGGCCGAGAAACGACGGACCACTCACATCCAGCGACGACCTGACTTTGGACGGCGATGGCAGGGTGGGAACAGCCCGCGAAGGCAGCAATGACACGCCGCACATCCCGCAAAATTTATATTGCGCTGGGTTCTCCGTACTGCAATGTGGACAACGGATAGGCATAGTACCGGCGCCGGTTCAGGCTTTGATGATTGCTACAACGTTGCGGTTTGGCCCGCACTGAAACTTTACACCTTAGCTTACAACGTGTTAACCTCGAAATCGTCACCAGAAAAAATTGAAATTGAGACAGGAGCGCACACAGGGTAGTGTTAGCCAGAGAGCAAAAAAGAACCTTGATTGACCAGTACGGGACGCATCCCAACGACACCGGCAGTCCCGAAGTCCAGATCGCACTGCTAAGCGAACGAATTGGTCATCTAACGGAGCACTTCAAATCGCACCAGAAAGATCACGGCTCGCGCCGCGGTCTTCTCATGCTGGTCAGCAAGCGGCGTCGCTTGCTCGACTACCTCAAGACATACGATTCCGATCGTTATAAAAACGTCGTACAGAAATTGGGACTCCGCAAATAATTGCGGAAGAACCTGTTTCTGGCAGATCGTGCGTTTGCCGATAGGCAAGAGGAATTGTTCCGTCCGCAGCGAACCTCTGCGGAAAAAAGTTTGGGCCCCTCCACCACAAACTTTCCGGCGAAATTCAAGCCGGGTGTATTTTTGCCAACTGTCACGACATTATCTGCGCACTCCTGCCCAGAAGGAAATAAACCATGAAGCAAGAAGTATCGGTTGCACTGGCCGGCGGTAAAAACCTCTCATTCGAGACTGGAAGGCTGGCGAAACAGGCGCACGGCTCGGTGGTAGTGAGCATCGGCGACAACGTCGTCCTAGCCACCGCCGTAGCCAACCCTGATCCCCGCGAAGGAATAGATTTCTTCCCGCTTACCGTCGATTACCGTGAATACACATACGCCGGCGGACGCATCCCCGGCGGGTTTATCAAACGCGAAGGCCGTCCCAGCGAGCGCGAAATTCTTACCAGCCGCATGATCGATCGCCCCATTCGCCCATTGTTTCCGGACGGATTCCGCTGCGAGACCCAGGTCATCGCATTTGTGCTTTCCGCCGATACCGAGAACGATCCCGACGTGGCCGCGATTAACGGAGCCTCGGCGGCGCTGACCATTTCGGACGTTCCTTTTGATGGCCCGGTGGGCGCGGTTCGGGTCGGGCTCGTCAATGGCGCCTTCCTCGTGAATCCCACCTATAGCGAGATGCGTGACAGCCTTCTGAACATCATGGTGGTAGGAACGGCCGAAGGCATCGTGATGATTGAGTCCGCGGCCAAGGAAGTTAAAGAAGAGACGGTGGTCGACGCCATCGAGTTTGCCCATGCGGAGATCAAAAAAATCTGCGCAGCCATCAGCCAGCTTAAGGAAAAAGTCGGCAAATCGAAGCGCCCGGTCACCCCGCCGGAATTTGACCAGGCTTATTACGATGACCTTAAGAAACGCATTGGAGCCGACCTTAGCGACCGCATCAACACCGAGAAACATCCCAAGGCGGAAAGCTATACCCTGATTAAAGATCTGAAGAAAGAGCTGATCGCAGCTCTGCCGGAAGACGATGACAAGGGCCGCGCCAAACTGAAAACTTATTACGACACGCTTCGCGAGCGCCTGTTCCGCGAGCAGGTCATCGGACAGAAACGGCGTCCGGACGGCCGCGCTTTCGATCAGATCCGTGAAATCTCGATTGAAGTCGGCGTACTGCCTCGAACTCACGGCTCCGCCATCTTTACCCGCGGAGAGACGCAGGCGTTGGTCACCACCACGCTTGGCACTTCTGACGACATGCAGCGGCTCGAGGTTTTCGAGGGGGAAGCCAAGAAACGCTTTATGTTGCACTATAACTTTCCTCCGTTCTCCGTGGGCGAGGTTGCGTTTCTGCGTGGCGCCGGACGCCGCGAAATCGGTCACGGCGCTTTGGCCGAAAGGTCTATCTCCGTTGTCCTGCCGGGTGAAGACAAGTGGCCTTACGCCATGCGCGTGGTCTCTGACATTCTGGAGTCGAATGGCTCCTCCTCGATGGCAACCGTTTGCGGCGCTTCGCTGTCGCTGATGGATGCCGGCGTTCCGCTGAAGTCGCCGGTCGCCGGCGTCGCCATGGGCCTGGTAAAAGAAGGCGAGCAATATGCGATCCTGACCGACATCGCCGGAGCTGAAGATCATTACGGCGATATGGACTTCAAGGTCGCCGGCACCAGAGACGGAATCACAGCTTTACAGATGGACATCAAGGTCAGCGGCATAACTTCGCAAATCATGCGCGAAGCGCTGGCTCAGGCCCAACGCGGACGCTTCTTCATTCTCGATAAGATGAATGAGGCCTTGTCCGGGCATCGCGAGAAAGTTTCCTCGTTCGCGCCGCGCATCTACACTCTCCAGATTCCCGTCGACAAGATTCGCGACGTGATTGGCCCCGGCGGCAAGATGATTCGCAGCATCATCGAACAGACCGGCGTGAAAATAGACGTTGAAGATTCGGGCAAGATCAACGTGGCTTCGAATGACGAAACCTCCGCCAACAAAGCGCTAGAAATCATTCGCAACCTGACCGCGACCGCCGAGGTGGGCAAGACCTATCTTGGCACCGTATCCCGCCTGGCCGATTTCGGCGCATTCGTCGAAATCATCCCCGGCACCGATGGCCTGCTGCACATCAGCGAGGTCGCCGAGCATCGCATTAAGGATGTTCGCGATGAACTGAAGGAAGGCGATCAGGTGCTGGTGAAAGTGCTGGCCGTCGAAGGCAACCGCATCCGGCTTTCGCGCAAAGCAATCTTGAAGGAGCAGCGTGCGAAGATGGGCGGAACCGAGCCCGGCCCGGATTCTGGCGGCGATGGATCAACTGCGCCAGAGCCGGCCCTGACCATTGAAGGGGGCGGCGACTTTCCCGATGACGAGCCCAATTTTAATCGCGATGCCGCTCACACCGTAGCTGGAGGCGGCGGAAGTGACCGGGGTTTTGATCGGGGCCCAGATCGCGGCGGTGATCGCGGACGCGGCGGCCGGCCAGGTGGCGGTGGAGGACGAGGGCGTGGACGTGGCGGCCGGCCCGGTGGCGGCGGACGAGGTCCGGGAGGCGGCGGCGGCCGCGGTGGACCACGACACTAGACGTAATCCGGTTTCAATAACAACGTAAGATGCCCCATCCGTCGCGATTTTCGACGGATGGGAACTCCCGCTAAAAAATCTACCGGCGCTTGGGCAGAATCTCTCCCATCCTGCGAATCTGCGCCCCCAGCCCGCGCAGCTTTTCCTCGATGTTCTCGTATCCGCGATCAATGTGATAAACGCGGTCGATAATCGTCTCCCCTTCAGCTACCAAAGCGGCCAGCACCAGGGATGCAGAGGCCCGCAGATCTGATGCCAGCACCGCCGCCGCGCTTAGCGGAGACTTGCCGATCACCACCGCGCGCCTGCCTTCAATCTTGATGTTAGCCCCCATGCGCACCAATTCTTGCGCGTGCATGAACCGGTTCTCGAAAATGTTCTCGGTAATGACCGACGTCCCGTTCGCCTGTGTTGCCAGCGCCATGAACTGCGCCTGCATGTCGGTAGGGAAGCCGGGATACTCTTCGGTCACCATGTCGGCTGCGTTGAACCCCGAATCCCCCTGAACGCGAACCGATTCTGCACCCTGCGTGGTTTTCACCCCGACTTCCTCGAGCTTCTGCAAAAGCGCCTGCAGATGCGGGGGATGGCAGCCGGAGACATTCACATCTCCGCCGGTCATTGCAGCCGCGATGATGAAAGTCCCGGCTTCGATGCGGTCGGGAATGATCCGGTGTTTTGCTCCATGCAATCTCTCCACCCCTTGGACGTGGATGGTCTGAGTCCCGGCGCCTTCGATCTTTGCCCCCATCTTGATCAGCAAATCCGCCAAGTCTGCAACTTCCGGCTCGCGGGCGCAGTTTTGCATCACTGTCTCACCATCGGCGAGCGCGGCCGCCATCAACAAATCCTCGGTCCCGGTCA
>JAFAWN010000040.1 GCA_019241735.1 Terriglobales bacterium | reverse complement strand
TCGAGGAGTGGTATCCGAAATACGGGAACCTCGTGCCCCGCGATGTGGCCACGCGTGCGATCTTTAAAGTTGTGTACGAGCACCATCTGGGTATCGAGGGCAAGCCCATGGTGTATTTGGACCTGACGCATATTGACCGCAAAATTCTCGACCGCAAGCTGGAAGGGATTCTGGAAATTTACGAGAAGTTCGTCGGCGATGATCCGCGTGAGGTGCCGATGAAGATTTTTCCCGGCATGCACTACACCATGGGCGGGCTGTGGGTGGACAATCAGCAGGCTACAAATATCGCGGGAATTTACGCGGCGGGCGAATGCGAATACCAATATCACGGTGCCAACCGGCTGGGGGCGAATTCGCTGGTGTCATGCATCTTTGGCGGTTTTGTGGCTGGCCCTACTGCGGTCCGTTACGCGCGAGACGCGCAGGCGGCATCATCCAATGGACACTTTGCCGCCGAACAAAAACGGCAGGAAGAAAACAATCAGACGCTGATGAAGTCTGACGGCAAAGAGAACCCGTTCAAAATCTGGCGCGAGCTGGGCGATTTGATGACGAAGAATTGCACGGTGATCCGCTATAACAAGAATCTGCAGGAAACCGACGCCGAATTGTGCAGACTGCTGGAGCGCTTCCAGCACATTAACTTAAGCGATAAATCAGAGTGGGCCAACACCAGTGTCGTATTCGCGCGACAGCTTTATAACATGCTGCAACTGTCCCGCGTAATTGCGCAGGGGGCGGCTATGCGAAACGAATCCCGTGGGGCTCATTACAAGCCAGATTTCCCGGAGCGCGACGACAAGAATTGGCTGAAGACGACGAAGGCATACTTCGCGCCGGACGCCGATGAGCCGAAATTCGAATTTGAGGCGGTGGATACTTCGCTGATTCCGCCGAGGGCGAGAAAGTATTAAATCGATCCGCAATGGCTAATAAGACCGTAAGTTTTAAAATTCGGCGGCAGGCCAATCCCACGGACAAACCGCGCTGGGAAGAGTTCGAACTCCCCTGGCATCCAGGGATGAACGTGATTTCATCGCTGATGGAGATCGCCGCCAACCCCGTAACCCGGGATGGCAAGGCGACGACTCCCATCACTTACGATTCCAACTGCCTGGAAGAAGTCTGCGGTTCCTGTGCCATGCTCATTAATGGGAAGGCGCGGATGGCGTGCTCGGCGCTGGTGGACAAGCTCGAGCAACCTGTACGGCTGGAGCCGTTCTCGAAATTTCCTGTGGTGCGCGACCTGGCGGTGGATCGCAGTGTTCTGTTTGAAAACCTGAAGGCGCTGAAGGCGTGGGTCCCGATCGATGGCAGTTACGATCTGGGAGCGGGTCCGCGAATATCTCCCCTGGAACAGGAGCAGGCTTATCCACTCTCTCGGTGCATTTCTTGCTGCTGCTGCATGGAGGCGTGTCCGCAGTTTAATGAGCAAACTGACTTCGTCGGCGCGGCAGCCATTTCGCAAGTGCGGCTATTTAATACCCATCCCACCGGCGCATCGTTAAAGCGAGAGCGGTTGGTGGCGCTGATGGGAGACGGCGGCATTCAGGAATGTGGTTACGCGCAGAACTGCGTCGAAATTTGTCCGAAGGATATTCCTCTCACCCGCTCTATCGCTGAGGTGGGGGGCGCAGTTATAAAGCAGGCCTTTGTCAGTCTCTTTCGCAAATAGTGTCATCCCCGCGTTAGGCCAACTGAGAATTCGCTCCACAACGGTGAAAATACTCACTCGTGTGGAGACTGGACAAGGCAGCAAAAGTGCACAGTTATCAAATGCGGTGAAGGGTGGTAACCCGCAGGTAACACGCCGGCGATGGCAATTCCGGCAATCGGAGGTAACGTTAAACCTTTACTTTAGGTTCTTGGGACTTGACATCTTAATTACAATAAAACGCCAGTCGGCCCGAGAGATCCAGAAAATCAGGGAATTCCACTTGCGAAGATATAAAATTTGCGCGGCCATTCTCGCTTCGATTTTGTTGCTAACCTGCGCCCAGGCGTTCGGCCTGCACCAGGTCCTGCCCTCGCGGCGCACCCGCCGGCATCATGCGCGGCTTCATCGGCTGTTATGGAACCCGTTATTCCGGCCTTCGCATGAATCGCTGCTTCGGCAAAATCAGGAAATTGATCGCCTGGAGCTGCCTAGAATTCAAGATGACGATGAACTGGAGCAACTCATCGCTAGTGAAGAGCTTGTTCCCATCGTGCCCAGCCGCACTCTGCGTATTGATCCACGCCTGGATCCCGACCGCCGGTATTGCCGGCCGTGGACGCTCGATTTTCTGAATGATCTGAGTGCTGATTTTTACGAAGAGTTTCATTCTCAGATCCAGGTAAATTCTGCAGTCCGCACCGTTCAAGTTCAGAAAAAGTTACGGCGCCATAACCGCAACGCAGCGCCTGAATCCGGCGAGACGGCTTCTTCCCATCTCGCGGGTATTACCGTGGACATTCAGCGCCGCGGTATGAGCCGGCAACAGATCAAATGGGTGGAGCAGTACATTCTTCCGCTCAGGGACATGGGTCTGGTCGAACCCGAAGAGGAGCGGCATCAGTGGGTGTTCCACGTAGCCGTTTCGGACCGCTACACCGACTGGCGGCAGGCGCGAATGTCTTCTTTGCAGGAACCGCACCCGGAGTTCGAATTGTCCCAGACGGCGCAGTAACAGAAATTCCCAATCAGATACATACCGCATAGAGTTGAATCCTGCGTTATTATTTAAATTCATTTTCCCGAACCTCAAAATTGCTGGAGGAGTAATGAGCGCGTTCAGATTGATGATTGCAGTGGTGTTGTTCTTGTCACCCAACGGGTGGGGACAAACCACCAAAGCTTCCCCTGCCAATAAATCAAGTCACTCCTCTCCCAGTTCGGCGGCGCCAACTGCGGTCATCGACACCACGGCGGGGAAAATTACGTGCACACTATTTCCAGACAAAGCGCCGATCGGAGTGAATAATTTTGTTGGCCTTGCCACCGGCACCAAAGATTGGACGAATCCCGTCACCCATGACAAAAAGCACGGCGTCCCGCTCTATGACGGAACCATCTTCCATCGCGTTATCCCCGGCTTCATGATCCATGGCGGCGACCCTAAGGGCGTTGGGACCGGAGACGCTGGATACGCTTTCAAGAACGAGACCTCAACGGATTTAAACTTCGACCGGCCCGGCCGCCTGGCCTATGCCAACGCCGGCCCCGACACAAACGGTTCGCAGTTTTTTATCACCGAGGCTGCCTACCCAAGCTTGAATGGCGGCTACACCATTTTTGGTCAATGCGATGATGCCAGTGTGGAAGTAGTGAAGCAAATTGCGCGCATGGGACGCGACACCAACGACCGCCCGTACAGCCCCGTAAAAATTAAACACATCACTATTTCGAAGGCTGGAAAAACTAGCTCTGCGACCTCACAACGTAAACCAGTGGCACGGAAAAAGCCGGCTGATGCCGCGCCAGCAAACCAGCAATGAACTGCTGGGTGTGACTCCTAAGTACCTCAATAAAACCCGAAAGGAATTCCAATGACTGCATCCAGCCGCCCGCCCGGAATCTATGCTGTTTTTAAGACATCCGAAGGGGACATAGTCTGCCGATTGTTTGAAAAAGATGCGCCCAAGACAGTCGCGAACTTTATCGATCTCGCAGAAGGCAAGCGGGAGTGGACGCACCCGGTAAGCCGCAAGAAGAGTAAAGACCGCCTTTACGATGGGACTATCTTTCACCGCGTGATACCGAATTTTATGATTCAGGGCGGCGACCCAGCGGGCACGGGATTCGGGGGGCCAGGATACCAGTTCGAAGACGAAACCAAAGGCTCGCCGCACAAATTCGACAAGCCTGGGAAACTTGCCATGGCAAATTCGGGGCCGAATACTAATGGCTCACAATTTTTTATTACCGCCGCCCCCACGCAATGGCTTACTGGCAATCACACAATCTTTGGCGAGGTGGTCGAAGGCCAGGAAATCGCGGATAAAATCGTGAACGTGCCGCGGAACAAACAGGACAAACCGCTGAAAGAAGTGGTGGTGAACTCGGTCGTGATTGAGCGAGTCTAGAACTGGAATTTGCACCGGCCGGTAAACCTGATTGGGATTGTTTCATAAGATGCCCGGAGGCACAGTATCTCCGGGCATTCCTCTTTTTGTTTACTTGCATACTTGCGCATAAGCATTTCTTTAAAGGACAATCAATGAATCTCGAATATCTATTCACCGCTGTGTGCAGTTTCGCGCCGTTACTGGCAGGAGCGGAGCCTGGCCCCTTTCAATCCAGTAAGAGCTCCTATCAGGGATCGATTCGCCTGCACGGTCCAATAGAAAACGTTTTTCCTTTGTTCACCCCCGAAGGCGAGAAAAGCTGGGCGGAGGGATGGAATCCGGACTACGTAAACCCACCGAATGGCGACACCCAAACGGGATTAGTGTTTCGCACCGCTCATAGTGGGCCGCTGCTCTGGATCGTTTCTGACTTTGATGTCCAACAACATCAGATTTCTTATGTCATCGTCGGCAGAGACACGGTGCGGCTATTGAAGATCAAGTGCGATGTGCAGGGTGATGAGACTGTTGCCGCGCTTACCCACACCCACATAAGTCTGTCAGAAGCGGGAAACCGGCTGGTGGAACAACGCGCGCCGGAGTACCTAGGCGCAGAGATTACGCAGTGGCAAGATGAAATTAATTATTTCCTAGAAACCGGAATGCAGTTTAGAACAAAACA
>JAFAWN010000012.1 GCA_019241735.1 Terriglobales bacterium | reverse complement strand
TGGCCACGTAAAGTAAGCTGAATGATTTTTCAACTTCACTTGAAAAATGATTTCTGATTGCCTGCATCGCCAGAGGGAGCGTGGCCCCCATGCATGCGCACCAGGGGACCAGGGTAAGCGCGATCCAAATCCCGGAAGCGAAGTAATAAGCCGTAGATGAAGAGAGGGAAGTAAGTTCCAGCAACTGGCGCCCGGAGCGGAGTAGAGCCGGCACCAGCAGGGACGCAACTCCAATCAGGAATTCAGCCAACCCGTAGGTGCGTAACGCAGGAAATTTAGCCGCATCGCCATACTTTCGGCATATGCGGCCTGCGCCCCAGGAACCCAGCCCCAAACCCGCCATAAACATCGAGATCACTATTGAGACCAGCGCGCTGGTTACTCCAAACTGCGCCATGGCGAGCCGAAGCCAGATAATTTCGTAAAGAATGCTGCAAAATCCCGAGACAAAAAAGAAAAGAAAAAACCAGCCCATAAACTAAAAGTCCCTCGTTGGAGCAGTTAAACACAGGACGCAAGTCCCGGGTTCGACCAAATGTCGCGCTTCGTGTGCAGTGTCAGACCGGGCTGAACCCTGGCGGGGAATTATACTTTTCCCCATGCCCAGCTCCATGTCTCGGGAACAGGATATTCTCCGGATGCCGCCACCCAAGCGGCCGCCAAAGCTCACCTCGCGGCGTATCGGGATACACACTTCAAGTGCCGGCGGAGTTGAAAACGCCGCCGAACGAGCCTGGCGGCTGGGATGCAACGCGCTCCAGATATTTTCCTCCAGCCCACGGCAATGGGCGCCGTATGAACTTGGACGCAGCCAATGCGACGAGATGAGCCGGCTGCGTGAGAAATATGATCTGAAGCCGCTGGTGATTCACACTAACTATCTGGTGAACTTAGCCAGTGTTACGCCCTTGTTCTTGAAGAAATCTATCGAGGCATTTCGCGGCGAGGTCGAGCGCGCGCTGAGCCTGTGCGCCGATTATTTGGTGCTTCATCCGGGCTCTTTTCGGGGGATCGATCGCGAAGCGGGCCTGGTTCAAACAGCCGCGGCCATCGCTGCTTGCAGTCAGGGGCTTGATCTCAGCAAGGCGAACCTTACCATCCTGATTGAGAATACGGCGGGCGCGGAGTTTTCTCTCGGCGCGAGCTTCGAGCAGGTTGCAGAGGTGCTTGCGAGGCTACAAGGCGTCGTGCCGGTTGCCGCCTGCATTGACACCTGCCATACGCATGTAGCTGGTTATGACATTGTGACGGAAGACGGTATGGCTGCAACCCTCACGCATTTGGACCGTACCATCGGATTGAAAAATGTTCGCGTATGGCACTGCAACGATGCCAAGGGAGCACGTGGATCGAAACTCGACCGGCACCAGCATATTGGGAAAGGAACTATCGGCCTGGAGCCATTCCGCAGGCTGCTCAATGATCCCCGCCTCTCCAAGTCTGCGTTCATCGCGGAGACTCCTATCGACGAGCCTGGCGATGACCGGCGAAATGTCGAAGCGCTGAAAAAGCTGGTGAAGAAAACAGCATGAAAATCAGTGGATTCACGAAAGCCCGCGGTACAGAAGGGCGCTAAGGTAAAATCCCATCTCGACCACCACGGGATCATTTCTTCCTATGCCACAGCAGGAACGAAGTTCCGGCACTGACGACGATCGCACCGGCCACGACCGCGCTGCCGATGTTCGTTACGACGCTCGTCTCATCGAAAGCAAGTGGCTGGAACGCTGGCGCCAGGACGCCTCCCTCTATGCCGCCGAGCCCAACTCCACCAAGCCGAAATTTTATGTGCTGGAGATGCTGCCTTACCCGTCGGGCGCGTTGCATATGGGGCACGTCCGCAACTATTCCATCGGTGACGCGCTGGCGCGGTACATGTGGATGAATGGATATAACGTGCTGCACCCCATGGGATGGGATTCTTTCGGGCTGCCGGCTGAGAATGCGGCGATTTCCAACAACACTCCCCCGCCTGAGTGGACGTTGGGCAACATCGCCAAAATGAAGGCGCAGATGAATCTGCTTGGCTTCGCCTATGACTGGTCACGCGAGGTCACGACTTGCCTGCCCGAATACTACGGTTGGAACCAATGGTTTTTCTTGAGGCTCTATGAGAAAGGCCTGGCTTACAGAAATAAGAGCCGGGTCAATTGGTGCCCAAAATGCGCCACCGTTCTGGCCAACGAGCAGGTCGTCGGGGGGCGTTGCTGGCGCCACGAGGACACGCTGGTCGAAGAGCGCGATCTGGAGCAATGGTTCTTGCGGATCACGGATTACGCCGAGGAACTGTTGCGTGATCTCGATAAGCTAAGCGACTGGCCGGATAAAGTCCGCACCATGCAGCGCAACTGGATCGGCCGCAGTGAAGGTGCAACCGTGGATTTTTCGGTCGATGGCATGGGCGAAGCCAAAATTTCTGTGTTCACCACCCGGATCGATACGATTTACGGTGCGACTTCCATCCAGCTCGCCCCCGAGCATCCTCTGCTGCCCGATCTCATGGTGAATAACGCTAAGGGCCGTGGCGCGGTGGAGCAGCTCGTGGCCGAGCAGCGCAAGGCGAAAGAAATTGGAGACCTCGGGGCCATCGAAAAACATGGCGTCGACACCGGCCGGTTTGCGGTCAATCCGTTTACGGGATCAAAGCTCCCCATCTGGGTTGCCAACTACATCGTCATGAGCTACGGCACCGGCGCGATTATGAGCGTTCCGGCACACGACGAACGGGACTACGAATTCGCCCAAAAATATAAGCTTGAAGTGCGGTTGGTTGTTCTGCCGGCCAATCCTGGCGATCCCGAAGAGACCGTCGCCGATCCAGTACTTCCGGTAACAACGATGGACGGAACGCTGGTGAACTCGGGCCCGTTCAGCGGGATGATTTGCGCAGAGGCCATTCCGGCGATGTCCGGTTACGCCGAGAAAAAGGGTTTTGGCAAAGCCACTATTACGTACCGGCTAAGAGATTGGGGAATTTCACGGCAGCGATACTGGGGCACGCCAATTCCGATTATTTATTGTCAGAAGGACGGCATTGTCCCGGTGCCGGAAAAAGATTTACCAGTGCGGTTGCCGGAAGATGTTGACATCACTCTGAGCGGCGGATCGCCATTGGCGCGCGTTCCCGAGTTCGTAAACACGAAGTGTCCGAAGTGCGGAGGTCTGGCCCGCCGCGAGACCGACACTATGGACACTTTCGTCGATTCGTCGTGGTATTTTTACCGCTACACTGACGCGCACAACACCGAAGCCCCATTCGATCCAACGACGGCCGCGTATTGGTTCCCGATAGATCAGTACATCGGAGGGGTGGAACACGCGATCCTGCACTTAATCTATTCACGTTTTTGGACCAAATTCATGCGGGATCTCGGATTGGTGCAGAACCCCGAACCGGTGCAGCGGCTCTTCACCCAGGGCATGGTGATTAAAGATGGCGCCAAGATGTCCAAGAGCCTGGGGAACGTCATCTCTCCGGATGAGATGGTCGCTCGTTACGGCGCGGACAGCGCCCGCATGTACAGTTTGTTTGCAACGCCTCCAGATCGCGATCTTGATTGGCAGGATACAGGAATCGAAGGCATACACAGATTTCTAGGGCGTGTTTACCGCTATTTCGTGCGGAATGCGCAGCCGGAGCATACCAACCCGCGGGATCTGCCAGCGAACCTGCCCCCGGAGGCTCGTGCTCTACAGCGGAAGTTGCACCAGACCATTAAACGTGTGACCCAGGATTTTCAGGGACGCTGGCATTTCAACACCTGCATCGCCGCCATCATGGAATTGGCGAACGAACTCTACGCCACCACCGAAGCTGCGCGGGAGCGGATTCCG
>JAFAWN010000295.1 GCA_019241735.1 Terriglobales bacterium | reverse complement strand
AGTGAACAGAAACATCTTTCGGGTCAATTTCGAGCGCCCGGTTAAGCTCTTCGGTTGCCTGCTCGAAATCCTTGTTCTGCAGGTGAAGCCAGCCCAGGGCGCGGCGTGCTATCGGGGTCTCCAGCTTAGGATCGTTGACCAGAGTTTCAAGTTGGTGGGTAGCCTGGTCGCGATGCTCCGGCAGCCGCAAAGCCATCTCCGCTACTAAAGCCCGCGCGCTTGCCTCCGTAATATCCTGTCTGCTGGTACCGACGTCGTCCGCCGAAATTGCCACTGGAAAAGTGTCCACATAATTTGTGAGCCCGGCGTTCCGGCCAGATTGCTTGGAGGCATCGACGGCCGCGAACAGCGGCGCCAGGGAGTGGAAGTAATCCTTGATGGCCTGGTCAAATTGCGTGACGCTCACGCCATAAGCCTGCTGGATTGCCTGATCGACCGGCAGTTTCTGATTCTCCACCAGATCGAAATAGTTGCCGGTCTCAGCCAGCTTGTTCTTGTTCAGCAAATAATGCATGACCATCCAGGATTGGGCATAAAACATCGTGTGATGAGTGCCTTCCTGATAGCCGATTTCGTGCTTCATGGTGAACAAATCCGGTACTGCGAGCCATACCGGCGCGGCGAGTACCTCCGTGAGGGACCTGGGCGGATTGCGGATTGCCGTCTGGTTCCCCAGATCTTCGTGCCATGCAGAGCCGAGCTCGGGGTCGCCTCCAATTTGGACTTGTTTATTGTCGACTCGAAGACTGGAAAAGTACTCGGCGAAACCTTCATCGAACCACGGTTGGGTACGCGGATAGTTGTAATCCAGAAATAAATGCGCGAATGGGTGGGATACGGCTCGCCAGCTTTCCGGCTCGAACAGGTTCAGCACAATGTAGTTGCGGTCTTCGCCCTCGATAAAAAAGCCGAAGTCGCTGGTTGTCTGCCCTTGCCGCACCGGAGCGATCTGCGCGTATTCCTTGTCATCTCTGAATGCAATGACGATCAGCGGCTCGGACAGCTTTAGCTTTGACTTCATCAACAACTGCCCGAACACCCATCGCATCTGCTCCAGGCGTATGGCAACCTCCCGCCCCTGTTTTTCGCTGCCGTCCGTGAGCACCGTGAAATGATCGGAGCTTATGCGGAGCCACTTCTGTTCAGACGCCGCAGTTGCGTCCAAAACTTCAACCGGAAATATCAGCAATATCAGGGAAAGACATCTGAGGACGCGACCAGATGGAATGTGACCCATGGCGGGAAGTCTATTCCGTGATGCTATCAGGATTTTGAAAGCGCAGGACAGAAGTCCCGCAGGCTGGCGTAAAGCCAGATGGTTACTTGTCCGAGATTTCCGTCAGTTTATTCGCTGCCCAGACTGCCGCCTCTGCGACTACGGGATCTTCGTCATTGGTTAATCTCTCGAGCGCAGGCACGAACGATTGATTTCGACTATTGCCCATTGCGGTGATCGCATTGCGGCGAACTCCATTTCGCTTGGCCCGTTTAATGGCGGAGCCGCGGAATTTTTCCTGAAACTCTTGCGCAGTAATTTCTGCCAGCCATTCGAGGTCCGGATTCACAAGCCCCTCGCGCGGCTGGAATTCGGCCGCTCTGGTCGCAGGCGCCTCCCGGTTCCAAGGGCACACATCCTGGCAGATGTCACAGCCGAAAACGTTGCGTCCCACGCCTTCCCGCAGCGCTGCGGGAATTCCGCCTTTCTTCTCAATCGTTAAATACGAGATGCAGCGGTTGGCGTCAAGCTTATAGGGCTCAACCAGCGCGTCCGTGGGGCATGCCTCGATGCAACGCGTGCAGCTTCCGCAGCGATCGGGAACGGGATCATCTGGTGGCAACTCCAGCGAAGCCAGAATGACACCCAGAAATAACCACGAGCCCAACTCTTGATTCAGGATACAGGTGTTCTTGCCGACCCATCCGATCCCTGCGTACTTTGCGTACACGCGCTCGAGGATGGGACCGGTATCGACGTAGCATCGGGTGGTTAATTCATCCGGGATGCATTCCCGCAGGCGGCTTTCCACCACGCGCAACCTGCGCATGACGGCGTCGTGATAGTCCTGCTGACCCCAGGAGTAGCGCGCAATCCATCCTTTTTTCAGGTCCTGGTTCTCAATGGAATACGGATACGCAGTGTTGTAATTAATCGCGCACAGAACCACGCTTTGCGCCCAGGGAAAAGTACTTTTTACAGAGCGGCGTTTCAGTTCGCCGGTGTCGTTTGTTGCCTCCATGTATTTCATCTCGCCGGCATAGCCATCGATTACCCACTGGGGAAAGTACTCCAGCTCGGGAAAGTCGCGGATCGGAGAGACGCCGGCCAGCTCGAAGCCGGATTCATGCGCCGCATCTTTGATCAGATTAACTATGTCGCTGGGATTCATATTTCCAAATCACACCGCCAGATTAAGCGCTCGGCGTCGGAAATCCCGACCGCGCTCAACAGTTCTATCCCGTTCCCTGACGTTTGACACTCGAAAACCCCTGTAGAATATTATTCGTTGTTCGCCTTTCTGAAGCAGAGCCGCAGCAACTGACGGCTCCATTCAGGAACACTTCTTGCCGGAGTGGCGGAATTGGCAGACGCGCATGGTTCAGGTCCATGTACCCGCAAGGGTGTGGGGGTTCGAGTCCCTTCTTCGGCACCATCTTAGATGCTCAGTAAACTTTATATCCGGGAGCGGGTGTTCGCAGGTCCGGCTTGGATGCCATCAGCAGCAAAGCTCCGATCTTTTTGAATGCACGAAGGTCCTCAAGGTTGTTGAACGACTTCGTCTGATAATCGTCCGGCGTGGGCGTGTCGTCGGGCAGCCGGCGCGATTCAACATTCTCGAACGCGTGCCTCTTTAACAGGTCCAGATACTCCGCCTCGGAGCGCACATGCACCGGAACGTTCAATTTGTCCACCCACTGGAGTGAGTAGGGATTGTCTGTATACAGATTGATCAAAATGAAGATTCGTCCGTGCGGCGCCATTACCCGGAAGATTTCAGACAGTGCGCGGTCCTGGTCAGGATAGTAGTAAAAGGACTCAACGGACAGCATCTTGTCGAAGAAGTTTTCCTCCCACGGAATCTGCTGCGCGGATCCCCATACGTACAGAATGTTGTGAAAGTCCCTGGAGCTTGCGCGTGCCAGGCGGATCATTTCATCAGAAACATCGAGGCCGACCACCTGGCCAAATCCCTCCGGCCCTTCGCCCACCAGTCTTGCCAACAGGCGCGTCGCCCATCCCGCGCCGCAGCCCAGATCCAGCACCCGCTCACCGGGACGCAAATCCATCAGCCGGATTGCCTTCCCGGTGATGTCGAGATGATGGCGCTCCATCTTCTCGCCTTCGCCGCGTTCGGCCCACTGATTAAATTCAAGCTGGAGTTTTTGATCGGGATTTGCAGGCTGGTCGGGCAAACGGACCTCCAATGAGAGCGTTCTAAACGACACTTATGCTACGGTATTGCTGAGATCGCAGCCAACCGATGAACACCTTTCCTCAGCCCTCGAGTGACAGCGAACCGCCGACATTATATTGTCCGGAGTGCGCTGAAGAGGTCCACGACCCGCTCACCTGCCGGGATTGCTCCTCGGTAATTTGCCGCCGTTGCGGCAGCCCGCTTGAAACATCGAACGAGCTGGGCATGGGATAAGAATCTAGCCGGTTGGAATCACGCAGCCATGCGCGACCTCGCACACCGCGTGCTCGAACTGAATGGTGGTGTGGTGAATATGAAATTCGTGGTGCAGCAGCTCTTTTACATCCTTCAAAATTCGTTCGCTGGCGGAAGGTGGAATATCCGCGATGGATATGTGACACGAAAGCGCGCGGGATTCGGATCCTATGCTCCAAACGTGCAAATCGTGGACATCGTTTACGCCTGGAACCCCTCGCATCGCCGCCTCCACCCGTTCCAGAGCGATACCGCGCGGCGTCCCTTCCAGCAGAATATTCGCAGTCTCGCGAATGATTCCCACCCCTGACCACAGGATCAATGCGCCAATGGCGAATGACAGGGCAGGGTCTATCCAGTAGCGGCCGGTGGCGAGGATAATCCATCCACCAGCGATTACTGCCGCGGTCGAAAGCGTGTCGCCGATCTCATGCAGAAAGGCGCTCCGGATGTTGACGTCGTGCCCACTGCGATGAAGTAGGAAGGCAATCGCGCCGTTCATCACTACCCCGGCGGCTGCAACCCAAATCATCAGTCCGGCCTGTACGTGCTCAGGGCGCTGCAAACGGTGGAAAGCTTCGTAAAACAAGAAGAATGACAGCGCAACCAGAAACGCCGCATTTACTAACGCCGCCAGCACTCCAGCACGATGCCAGCCGTAAGTCTTGGTGACGCTCGGCGGACGGGCTTCCAGATACACCGCGACGAGAGAGAGCAGCAGGGCCAGAAAGTCGGAAAGGTTATGGCCGGCTTCTGAGATCAGCGCCAGCGAATGGGCGCGGAGGCCGGCAACTACCAACAGAGCAATATAAGCCAGGGTAACGGCCAGCGAAACTTGAAGGATCTTCGAGGTCCTGTCCAGTGCGCCGTGATGAGAATGAGTATGCACCTTGCTCTTAAGTTTAAGGCGGCGGATGAAAGGCTTCAAGGCGGCTCTCCCAGCAAAAAAGCCTCCCGCTTGCGCGGGAGGCTCGGAGCCCCGGGGGAGGGCTGTGTAAAAGTGTTCCGAACTATTTCGGCGGCGCCTGGTCCTGATTTACGGGGGCCGGATTGCTGGACGAGGAAGAAGACGCCAGCTGCTCCAGGTCATTCTTCATCAGGCTGATCTCGACGCGTCCACCGCTTGAGTGCTTAAGGTGGCCGTCAGTATCGGCAGTAAGAACCGGGGCGTTACCCATG
>JAFAWN010000282.1 GCA_019241735.1 Terriglobales bacterium | reverse complement strand
GCCCCGCCGCCAGTTGACGCTGACGACGGGGCGCTAGGGTTAAGGGCTAGTTTATTCGGCGATTGCTATTCTCATGGCGGTCGCATCTATTTTTACCTTCTCTCTCCGAAAGCCTCGTTGTGCGCGAGGCTTTCGTATTTGACTCCTAAACTTGTTCTTCTCCGGCAACTTCCGACTCGAACTTTTTAATCACTCCCGGCCAGCGTCACGTCAGCCATACTGGTGGAAGCACTTCGATTCCGACCGCGCAGAAATCTTGTGCAGTAATGAGCGACTATTAGCCCGAGAGCTAGGTACACCGCATCTAGCGCGACATCTCTCCCGAGACACGCCGTGCAGGCCTGTTGCCAGTTTAGGTGGAAAAGGTCGAGAAGAATCCACGGCGTAAGTCCCAACCCCGCTGCAATCCTTGGTCGCATCCTGTCCACAAAGCATACGAGAACGCCGACTGCAACCGCGATCATTGGACCGAACACGAACTTCTGAAGTCGTTGCGTTGAACGCACCAGTCCGAACGGATCGCCGCTGTATTTTTGAGCAAGCGCACTGTCCGTCGCGTTCTTACTGAAAAGTGCGTCCTGCGTAACCCCCCCGCCCTTCGTAAAGTTCAAGACGAAAAATCCCTCTGCGACGAACAAGATCATACTAAGCATCACACCGAGGCCGATGGCTAAGAAGGTGCGCATGGGAACTCCTCAGGGTTGAGTCGGCGGGGAGCTGGTTGCGTCGAATTGGGCTGCGAAAATAATCATCATTCGCTTACGACCCCAACCCAGAGAAACATGAAAAGAATCTGCGAATTTATGCCAACTTGTCAAACCTACTCGCGCACAGTCCCTTGCGTAACGTGGAGGACTTGGTAATAGCTCGGCATAGAAAAAGCTGCGACCGGCGACACTCTTGTTCCCATCTTTACAAAACGCGTAAATGTGGGCCATCCACTAAAATCGGCGCGCACCTAAAAATCTCCAGCCTTCGCAAAGAGCGCGAAAGGCTGGGCCACCCTGCCTAATCAGAAGCAACGGCCGCGGATGAGGACATCCGCGCCACACGAGCAAGGGCAACACAACCACACAATCAAAAGCAGCACAACCAAAAAGCACGCGAGCAAGAGCAACACAACCAAAAGCAACACAATAAAAACCACACAACCTAAAGAGAAGTTGGTCTACGGGTCGGGACTAGGTGCGGGCGGTGGGGCGGGCATTGTCGGTCTTGAGAACGCAATAAGGGCCGATGGCAAGCATATCCATGCGGGTGCGCCGGAAGCAGTCAATGGCCTCTTCGGGGCGGCAAACGATAGGCTCATTTTCGTTGAAGCTGGTATTCAGCAGCACGGGAATGCCGGTCTTGCGCTCAAAGGCGCGGATGAGATCGTAGTAGAGAGGGTTTTCGTCGCGGCTGACGCTTTGCAGGCGGCCGGTGTTATCTACGTGATTGACGGCGCAAAGCTGACTGCGTTTTTCTGGGCGAATTCGGTAGACGTGCAACATAAAAGGCGAAGGATGATCGTGCTCGAAGTATTCGTGCTGGCGTTCCACGAGGATGGATGGAGCAAAAGGCCGGAACCATTCACGGTGCTTGATGCGCGCATTCAGGACCGCCTTCATATCAGGCAAGCCAGGGTGCGCCAGAATCGAGCGGTTGCCGAGGGCGCGCGGTCCCCACTCCATGCGGCCCTGGAACCATCCGACGACATCGCCCGCAGCAATATGTCCGGCGACGGCTTCGAGCATCGGCTCGCGATCCCACTTGCGATACTTTAATCCTGCTCTTTGTAGCGCGGCTTCGATGTAAGTATCCGAAAATTCCGGGCCGAGAAATGAATGCTGCATCACGAATCGCCGCGGCTGCTGGAGCACGGAGTGGTAGGTATGCAGAGCGGCGCCAATAGCGAGACCCTCGTCGCCGGCTGCGGGTTGGATCCAGGTGCGGGTGAATGGAGTTTCGGCGAAGAGTTTGCCATTGGCAACGCTGTTCAGGGCGCATCCACCAGCCATTGCGAGCTCATCGACAGGAACCTGGGTGTGCAAGGATTTCAGCAGGTGAAAGAAAATTTCTTCGAACCGGTGCTGCATGGCGAAGGCAAGATCCATGTCACGCTGCGTGATCTCTGATTGCGAGGCGCGCGGCGCGCCGAATGCGGTCACCATTTTCTGAGAAAAGTGGCGGGCGAGGCGCACGGTGCCATCGCGGAGAACCTGCATTCCCTGATTGCTGCCAAGGGGCATGAAAAAATCAAGATCGAGCTCAAAGCTGCGGCCCGTAGCGGCCACGATTTTGCTGATCTCATCGCAGTATGTGGGATTGCCGTAAGGGGCGAGACCCATGACTTTGCCTTCGTCCCCGTATTTGTTGTAGCCGATGAATTCACAGATCATGGTGTAGAAGCTGCCAAGCGAATGCGGCAGGAACACACGATCGAGCACGGCAATTTCGTTGTTCTCGCAGCGCGCCATCATGGTGGAGACGAAATCCCCGGAGCCGTCGTAACTGAATCCGGCGGCCTTTTCCCAGGGCGAGCAATAGTAGGCGCTGGCAATGTGGGCGATGTGATGCTCGAGGTGATGCTCCTGAAAGCGCATGGATTGTGGGTCGAGCTGGTACGCTTCGGCGAGCAGGATACGCACGCGCCGAATGCCTTCCTTGCGCCGCCGCAGACGGATGAAGTTCAAAATCTTCGCGGGATTCGCCACTGCGTACTGCAATTTCTTGATGAGGTTGGCGTCGCTATCCTGACCGACGGCGACGTGATCGAGATCGGTCAGCTTCGCTCCGGCTGCGTCCAGGCAGGCCTGCACTGCGAGCTTCGGGAATCCGGCAAAATGCTTGATGCGGTTGAGGCGTTCCTCGGCGATGGCAAAAATGACTTCGCCATCCTGAAGAATGGCGGCGGAGGCGTCCGCGTGGAACATGTTGATTCCGAGGATCAGCACGAGGGCGGCCCGTAGTTCATCATGAATTAGAGGAGCAATGGGCGGCGAGGAAGCCGGCAGAATCGACGGCGACAGGTTCTCCGGAAGCGCGCGAATCGAGCGCCTTCAGGGTGGCGAGGGTGGTGGAAATTAAATCTTCGAATGGAATTGGAGACTTGCCGCCGGAGTTGATGGCGGCGGTGAAGGCGCGCCATTCGTCGCGATGACCTTTATCCTGGCGGAAACGGGAGCGGGAAATCTGCTTGCGGCCGTGGCGTACGAGTTCGAGATAGCGGAAGTCATCGAGAATCGCCACTGCGCCGCCGCCGAAAATTTCGAGACGCTCCTTGGAGGCAGTGCGGTCGCCGCTGGATAAATAGCTGATGGTTCCTGACGAGCCGTTGGCAAACTGGAGCGAGAGGATGACATTGTCACCGGAGTATTGGCCTGGATTCCTCACGGTGGTGGCGCGGACTTCGATGATGGGGCTGGCGGCGAGGAACGTGAGCAGATCAACGAAGTGGCAGGCTTCGCCGAGGATGCGTCCGCCGCCGATCTCGATGTCGTTAGTCCAGTGGTCCGGGGAAATGTAGCCGGCGTTGACGCGGTAGTGGAGGGCCAGCGGCTCGTGGATGCCATCTGTAAAGGCTTTCAGGCGTTGCACCATGGGAGCAAAGCGGCGGTTGAAGCCGACCATGAGCAGGGTGCGATGGGGGACGGCGATCTCACAATAGTGGCGGACGATTTCCGAGAGTTCTTCTTCCGTCAGGCATAAAGGCTTTTCACAAAAAATATGTTTGCCTGCGGTAATCGCCGATAAGATTTGCGGCGCGTGCAGGTTGTGGCGGGTAGCAATGACGATGGTATTGATTTCGGGATCGTCGAGTAGCTTTGTTTCATCGGTGGCGCAGTAGCGGAATCCGAACTTTTGGGCGGCGTGGCGCGAGCGCTGGCCGTTGGCTGCGCACACGGCAATAAGTCTGGCGTTACCAGTATGCTTAATCGCGGGGAGCAGGGTGCTCATGGCAAAGCTGCCTGCGCCTAAAACTCCTATGCCGATGGAATTGTCCGCGCGGGCGGCAGTGTGCGGAGGTTGCAGGACTTCCACGGACCGGTGGGCGGCGAATTCGTCGCCGGAACTGGCATCGGGATACACGATCAGGACTCCCAGGAAAGCCTCGCCGGTGTTGCCTTTGATCAGTTCGTAGGCGGCGGGGGCATTCGTGATGGGAAAGCGATGGCTGATTAGCGGCTGCAAGGCCAGTTTGCGGGACGCGAGTAGATGAAGGAAGGCTTCCATGTTGCGAGTTTCGGTCCAGCGCACGTATCCGATGGGATAATCGCGTCCCTTTTGCTCATACGCGGAGTCGTAGCGGCCCGGGCCATAGGAGCGCGAGATCCGGAAAGTCAATTCTTTCTCGTAGTAGAGGCGGCGTTCGATTTCCATCCCGACAGTTCCGACGGCAACGACTACTGCGCGCTCGCGCGCGACTTCAGCGGCGAGTTGAACCGGAGCGCTGCTGGGAGTTTCGGCGGTGATGAGAACTGCGTCGACGCCGTGGCCGCGGGAATGTTCGAAACATACGGCGCGAAAATCAGACTCTGAGCTGCTTACAGCGTCGGCGCCAAGTTCTGCTGCGAGTTTGGCGCGGGCGGGGACGATGTCCATTCCGAGAACGCGGCAGCCTGCAGCCTTCAACAGTTGCACGGTCAATTGTCCGAGCAGACCAAGGCCGATCACCGCCACGGTGTCGCCTAGCCCGGCGTCAGCCAGGCGAATTCCGTGGAGAGCGACAGCTCCGACGGTGGTGAACGCCGCTTCCTCGAATGAAATGCGGGCGTCCCTCGGAATCCGGGCGACGAGCAATCGTGGAACGCAAGCGTATTCGGCGTGGACCGCGTAACCGGCGCCGGCGCAGGCAACCGAGTCTCCGACATTAATGTCTGGGATGCCGGAGCCCACGGCAACGACGGTCCCGGCGCTGCTGTAACCGGGCGCGACCGACTGATCGAGCCGGCTGCGGACCGCGGCCGCGGCGGAAAATAAACCGTCCCGGCGGATTTTATTAACAACCTCGCGCACCAGATCCGGCCGGACCCTCGCCTTTTGCAGTAGGCTTTTGGCGGCGAACTCGGACGCCGCCCGCTCTGTTCCCGCAGATACGAGCGAGGCATGGATGCGAACCAGCACGCACCCGGTGAGCAATTTTGGCACCGGAACGTCTGCAACCACTACATCGCCCGATCCGCTGTATTGCAGGGCCTGCTTCATGCAGTCGCCACCTGCGGGTGCAGAGAGTCCATTGGAATCTGCTTTCCTGCATCGTCCAGGAAGGCCTGCATCCAAAGTTCAAGGGTAAGCA
>JAFAWN010000136.1 GCA_019241735.1 Terriglobales bacterium | reverse complement strand
TTCCCTTGCGCCGTTGCAGCGATAACCTTCATCCTGCTGGCGGCGCCTTTGTATTTCGTTTCTTCATCACGGCTCAATCATTGGGGAATTCGTTGGGCATTTGCTCCAATTGAGCATTGGCTGTCTCGCCCGGAACGGGCTGCAGCGTTCAATATCATCTCGCCTGTCATATTTCTGGGCGCGCTGGTTTCGGTGATCTTGTTGAATCTGGCGCCGCTGGTAAGCCTGGGTCGCGCATTGCTTGGTAATGATGCGATCCCGGTATTGAGGTTAAAAATTAAATATTGGAATTTGTTTGCGGTTGGACTGAGCCTGTTACTGACGCTGGCTCTTGTTGGCTATGCCTTCGTCGAAAACGTTGCCAGTCACGGGCGTCTTTGAGCCACCGAAATCCGCTTCTGCAATCTGGCCGCGCTGTTTCACGGACGGTACAGGTTCCCGAGCGCCCGACTTCCCCCTCCCGTGGCCTGCCACTTCTTCGTACCCATCGAGAATCTGCCGGGCTGAAATATCCCAGGAAAATCTCTTTGCCTGCTGGTACCCACTGGATTTCAGCCTCTCGCGTAACTTCTGGTCCAGCAATACCCGCAGGAGTCCGCGCATGATCTCAAAAACATTCTCGGGATTTACCAGAACGGCAGCATTGCCGACTACCTCCGGCATCGCGGAGGCATTCGAGGTGAGCACCGGAGTGCCATGGGCCATGGCCTCGAGCGGCGGCAAACCGAATCCCTCATAAAGCGAGGGAAAGACGAATATTTTCGCGACATCGTAGAAAATCCGCAATACATCGATGGAAAGAAAGCCGAGGAAGCGGACATCGTGCTGTACGCCGCTGCGGACCACTGTCCGCCGCAGGCCAGGATGTTTCGAAAGTTCATCCCCAATGATAATCAGCTTCAGATCGGTATATTGCTGCTGTTTTTCGAGCTCCGCTTTGAGCGCGGAGAATGCCTCGATAATGCGCACCAGATTTTTATGAGGGCTGATCCGCCCGGCGTACAACAAAAATGGATAAGTAATCTGGAAGCGGTCTGCGAGAAACTGCCGGTCTGCGTCGCTTGCATGCCCATGCAAGAATCGGCTGTCGATCGCGTTATAAATGACATCAATGCGGGCCGACGAGATCCGAAACGCCCGCTCGATTTCCCCTTTGGTAAAGCGCGATACCGCAAAAATCCTGGCGGCGCCTTTAAGAACGCGCCGGGTCAGTTGAAAGTGCAACGCGCGCCGTAAGCCTGAACCGCCGTGCGCGCGGTAGAGATGCTCCAGAACGTCGTGGACAGTGACGACGTAAGGGCAGGGAAGGGTGCGTGGCATCCAAAACAGGTGTGGAATGTGAACTACATCACAGCTGAGGCGTTTGAGGATGGCGCGACATTCCAGATACCCTTTGGCGGTGGTGCCATCATCGTAGAGGGGAACAGTGGCGAAATTCGACGGAAGCGGATTGATCTCCGCAACCTTCTGGGGAGAACCAATCAAAAAGTATTCATTTTTGCCGTCGATTCTTGCCAGTGCGCGGACCACATTGCGGGTGTACGTGCCGATGCCGAACTCGGTCATGCGGCGAATATCTATACCGACTCGCACTGGAGGATTTAATCACAACACAAACTCCAATGGGAATTTAGAAAAGGTGGTCGAATTTGTGAGGCGTGATGCTGGGGAGGATCGGGTCTGGGGAGGATGGGGGCGCCGCAGAAGAACCGGCGCCGAGCGCCAACCGACCAGAGCTTCTACCTAGTCCGAAGTTCGATCAGGCCCGCACGCCGGTCTGTGCGTTCGCCCTGCGTTCGGCGTACAGCGGAAAGGCCTCCGCCATTTTAAACACCTGGTTCCGGACTTTTCCCAAGAGGGAGGCATCATTCTTGTGAGTCAAGACTTCGGAGATCCAGCGGCCCACCTGCCGCATTTCCGTTTCTTTCATTCCCCGCGTCGTAAGCGCAGGAGTGCCGATGCGGATTCCGCTCGGCTTCATAGGTGGATTTGCATCAAACGGGATCGCATTCTTGTTAACTGTGATTCCGGCCTCGCCTAACGCCTTCTCCGCTTCGCTGCCAAACATTCCTTTGGCGAAGACATCGATCAGCATCAGATGAGTGTCCGTGCCTCCAGAGATGATGCGAAAGCCTTCGGCGGCGAGAGTGTCAGCCAATACTTTGGCGTTGGCGACAACCTGTTTGGCGTAATCGCGAAACTCCGGTTGCATGGCTTCAAGGAAGCAGACCGCCTTGGCTGCAATGATATGCACCAGTGGGCCACCCTGAAGGCCGGGAAATACCACTTTATCGATGGCCGACGCAAACTCCTGCTTGCTGAGAATCATTCCCGCCCGGGGGCCTCGCAGCGTCTTATGAGTGGTGGTAGTGACGACGTGGGCATGTGGAACGGGAGAAGGATGTGCGCCTCCGGCTACGAGGCCCGCGAAGTGAGCCATATCGACCAGAAAAAGCGCACCGACTTTGTCCGCTATGTCGCGCATGCGGGCGAAGTTGATAATTCTTGGGTAGGCGCTGCCGCCTCCGATAATCAGCTTTGGGCGTTCTTTTTCCGCCAGCTTTTCAAGGTCGTCATAATCAATAGTTTCGGTTTCCCTGGTCACTCCGTAGGGCACGATACGGTAGGTCTTGCCGGAAAAGTTCAGGGGATGGCCGTGGGTGAGGTGTCCACCGTGAGCGAGGTTTAGGCCAAGGATCGTGTCCCCGGGCTGAATTATGGCAGAGTATGCGGCCAGGTTCGCCGATGACCCGGAATGTGGCTGCACGTTGGCATGCTCGGCTCCGAACAGTTGCTTGGCCCGTTTGCGTGCGAGTTCCTCGACCACATCCGTAAATTCGCAGCCGCCGTAATAACGCTTGCCCGGATACCCCTCGGCATATTTATTTGTGAATACCGAGCCGGCAGCTTCAAGCACTGCCTCGCTCACAAAGTTCTCGGAGGCGATAAGCTCCAGGCCCTCGTGCTGACGCCGCATTTCGTTGTCAATGGCGTTAGCGATCTCGGGATCGGTTTCCTGCAGCGGTCGTGTCAGGTTGCTTTGCATTTCTGGGTCCCTATGCTCTCCACGAGTTTACGCCGAAGCTTCAGTAGTCGAAAGCGGTGCGGAAGAAAGATGCAAGGTGCCAGCCGTCGATATATTTGTAAGGGGTTTCGCCGGTAGTGTAGTGGCCGCAGGGTAGCTCCACAACCTTATAGTCCAGATGATGGAGCGCAAATTCTGCAATCGTCTGCCGGGAAAATTCCGGAAGGAACGTCATGTCGTACTTTGCATAAATGACGAGCGATTTCTTCGGCCAGCGCGCAAATTGCGTGAAGTAGGACATCGGGCTGATGGCGCGCCACAGATCGCGCAGCCGGTCAGCATCAATCTCTGACTCCAGTCCCTGGCGAATGTGGCGGGTTGATTGCCCGTGCCATACGACATCGGAAACGAAGGTTGAAGCATGATTGAAGGCCGCGGCGCGGATGCGTTTGTCGTGGGCGGCGGCGAGGAATGCGTAGCAGGAGCCAAGACTCGTCCCCAGAATTCCCAAGCGGCTATAGCCCTGCATTTCCAGCCAATCCAAACAGCAGCGCACGTCAATGACGCCCTGGCGGGATGCATCCAGAGTACGGCCGATGTTCGCAGAGACGGCATAGTCGGCCCGACGCAGCTCCGGCGGCCGGCGGGCATCATGATAGGGCATGCTAAGGCGCAAGACAGCGATGCCAAGCAGGTTAAGAACTCGGCAGAGGCCGGTGTAAGCGATAGCATCTGAATTCCAATGCGGCAGCAGCACAACTGCTTTCCTGCCGCGCGCGGGGAACCACCGCGCATTTACCAGATTATTTTCGGCGTACGGGGTATGAACCGGAGAAGTGAAACGCAAAAACTGAGCATGGGTCCCTGCGATTTTTCTCTCGAGTGCCTGGTCGGGTATATCGCGGGTGCTGAACACTTCGACGCGGCGCTGCTCCAGTCGAAAATCCGCAGGCACCGCGTAGCTGAAAAATTCGTCGCTGTTCGCAATGATCCGCTGGTTGTATTCGCGGAGATATTTTTCGCCGTCCGTGGGTAGCTGCCCGGGTGCCAGGCCGTTCCGGAGGGGCCAATGAAGTGCCCATTCCGCGCCCCATTCGAGGGGACGGACAATGCGGTTGTTATCGACCGAGGTAAGACGGGTCTCCCAGTCAGTCATCCATTGGTGGTAATGCGCAGGCACGGATGTGAGAATAACAGCCACTGTCGGGGACCGTCAGCGCATCCGCAGCGAAGCGCAGGAATAGCCATCTGGCAGGGATATTGTGATGCTGGAAGACAGGCTAAAGTTTAATCGGTATAGCTTCGCGGGACTCGCTTGGAGATGCTACAGAGGATTTCGTACGGAGTGGTACCGGCAAGGCGAGCATGCTCGAGAGCATCCACTGTGAGCCCATTCGAGCTCCCTAAAAGAACCACTTCCTCCCC
>JAFAWN010000268.1 GCA_019241735.1 Terriglobales bacterium | reverse complement strand
AGATCAGCGGGAAAATTTTGTCCTCGCGGATGGCGTTATGCAGGGCGGGAACGAGGTCGTCCTCCGGAATGGTGCCCTTCGCGAAAAACTCCTCCATCAGCGCGTCGTCGCCTTCGGCAACAATTTCGACTAACCGCTCGTGTGCTTCTTGCGCCTGGGTTTTTAAGTTGTCTGGGATTTCGCTTTCTTTCCCTTTGCCGTTGCCACCGAGTTCGTATGTGTAGGCTTTCATGCGGACCAGGTCGATCACCCCGGTCAGATTTTTTTCCTTGCCAATCGGCAGTTCCAGGGGAATGACCATGCGTCCGAAGGCAGCAGTCAACGATTCCAGAACACGTTCGGAGTCAGCACGCTCGCGATCCATCCGGCTGGCCACGATCAATCGCGGCGTCTTATATTCCTCGCAGTAATTCCACACGCGCTGAGTGACCACCTCGACGCCGGCAACCCCGTCCACCACCACGATGGCCGCGTCCACGACCGGAAGGACCATCTTGGCCTCGTGCACAAACATATTGAAGCCAGGGGTATCGAGAATATTGATTTTGGTTTTGCCCCATTCGACGCAGGCCAGGCTCGCGCCGATCGACATCTTCCTCGCAATTTCTTCTTCGTCGTAATCAGTTGTGGCAGTGCCGTCGTCAACCCGGCCGAGGCGCGGGGTTGAGCCCGCCGTGTACAACATGGCCGAGACCAAAGAAGTCTTGCCCGCGTGGCCATGTCCTATGACCGCCACATTGCGGATATTAGCGCCTTCATAAATTTTCACGGATTACTCCTCGACGACGTTGCGAAATGCGCATTCCGGACGGCTGCCAAACTGCTGGTTAACGGCGTAAATGTAATCAAACCCATCAAAACTAAGGATGCTAACACAGCGGAAAATTTAGGCTCAACCTGGGGATGGCGGCGACGGAACTGCTCCGATACTCAGAAACCGAGCATCCAAACAATGTGGAGAAGGCCAGCTCGTCGTCCGTAGATTCGAGTGTTTTTCTCACCGCCGAATGGCGGCACCTGGTGATGCTGAACTACGAGGTCGATCCGGCCATCCTGCGAAGGTTTGTCCCCGGCGGGACAGAGCTGGACACGTGGCACGGCAAAACGTTCATCAGCCTGGTGGGCTTTCGTTTCTTAAACACCAGGATCCGGTTCCTGAGAAAGATGGGCATTTCCATTCCGTTCCACAGAAATTTTGACGAGGTCAACCTCCGGTTTTATGTTCGCCGTCTGCACGCAGGCGAGATCCGCAGGGGCGTAGTTTTCATCCGCGAATTTGTTCCGCGGGCGGCCATCGCTTTCATCGCACGGGCCTTCTACAATGAACGCTACTCGGCAACTCCAATGACCCATCAAATCAGCACGGATACTACGGCTTCTAAGGTTGAGTATCGTTGGAAGTCGAAGAGTGGATGGAACGCTCTCAGCTTGACCTCGAACGCGGCGTCGGTCGCGCCTGAGGAGGGCACACTGCCGCAATTTATTACCGAGCATTACTGGGGGTATTCGCGCAGCAGGGATGGTTCGAGCGTCGAATACCAGGTCGAGCATCCCGCGTGGCGCGTTAGAAACGCGCACACTTCTGCATTCGACGGCAACGCACGGGAACTGTATGGCGCGGAATTTGCGGACCCGCTAAGTGGGCCGCCAGCATCGGCCCTGTTGGCAGAAGGATCAGAAGTAAAGGTTTTTCGTGGCCGGAGGCTCTAAGCCGTGGCATCGCCCCAATGGCGCGCACCTCAGGAGACCGCGCCTGCCAACGGCTGGGTGCTCTATGACCGGGACTGCGGCTTTTGCGCGCGCTGGATAAAAATCTGGTTGCCGACGTTCAAGCGGCACGGATTCGCGGTCTGTGGTTTGCAGGAGCAACCCTGGGCGGAACAATTGCAGCTGCCGCCGGAACAGCTTCTATCCGACATCCGGCTGTTAAAGAACAACGGCGGATTGTTTTCCGGAGCCGATGCCTACCTTCAGGTCGCCCGCGCAATCTGGTGGGCATGGCCTTTTTACGCGTTGTTCAGCCTTCCGGGATTCAACCAGCTGCTGCATGCTGCCTACCGCTCGGTGGCGCGAAACCGTTATTGCATTTCGCACTCGTGTAATCTCACGCCATGAACGAACCGATGTTTCCCCAGCTTCTTCATTTTGCGGATATTGGATTCTTACTGCTGCGGGTTATGGTGGCAATGGTGTTTCTCTACAGTGGTTGGAGCCATCTCAAAGAGCCCGCCGCGAGAGGCAAAAGCATTGGCATGAGCAAAGGATTTACGATTTTTCTTGGCACCGCCGAGATTGCTGGCGCTCTGGGAGTTGCGGCCGGAGTTCTTACGCAACTTGCCGCTCTCGGACTGATTTTGTTGATGCTGGGCGCGATTCAGAAAAAGATCTTCCTATGGCATACGGGGTTCTGGGGGGAGAAGGCTTCGGGCTGGCACTATGACCTGCTATTCATTGTGATGAACCTGGTAATTGTGTTTACCAATGGCGGGCGGTATGCGCTCAGACCATAAGCCGGGGATTCCGAGTTTGCCCCAGTGCGCGCTGTCATTTATACTTCTCATTCCGTTTTAGCGGCAATAATTGGGGTTAATGACCACCTCCCGGCCGTGATTGAATTCAAACCAGTTGAAGTTTAGGAGCGGCTATTTTCCATGCCCAAGCGCACATTCCAACCTAATCGGCGTCACCGTTCGAAAACGCACGGCTTTCGCACCCGTATGAAGACAAACAGCGGCCGTGCTGTGATTTCCCGGCGGCGTGCGAAGGGGCGCAAACGAGTGTCGGTGAAGCCTGGATTCCGTGAGTGAAGTTCTCCCTCCCTCGGACTTGGTCACATTTGAATTTTGATTGGATATCAAGCGATGAGCGCTGTCGCGGTGAATGCGGGCACTCGCCGGGCACGGTTTCCGCGGAACATCCGGCTGCTTCGCCACGCCGATTTTCAAAGGGTCTATAAGCAGGGACGGCGTCACTTTGCGGCCAACATGACGGTTTTTTATTTGCCCCGCGCTGAGGGACGGGGAATGCGCATTGGATTCACCGTGAGCCGCGCCCTCGGCGGGGCCGTCGCCCGCAACCGCATCCGACGCCGGTTGCGGGAAGCGGTGAGGCTACAGGAAAATCCGGTCATCGCTGCGATGGATATTGTGATCAATCCTAAAAAATCGCTGCTGCACGCGCAGTTCGCCGATTTGCAGGAAGAAATCCGCCGGGCGTTCGATCTGATTCAGAATTGGTCGGATGTGATGCACAAGCGGGCTAATACAGAGCCGCAGAATACATGACTGACAAATCCATCGAGCGGGGATGCTCTTTCAACGTAGGGCAACGCATGACCCTCGGACTGCTCCGCGCCTATAAGCTTGCAGTGTCCCCGCTATTGCCTTCCGCGTGCCGCTATGTGCCCACGTGTTCGGAATATGCTGCCGAGGCGGTAGAAAGACGCGGCGCGGTTTACGGAATCCTTCTTGCACTCTGGCGTGTGTTACGCTGTCATCCGTTTGCCGCCGGCGGATACGATCCCACGCCAAACGCCAAACAATCCCGTCCGCAGAACTGTCAAGTTGTTGGGCCCCCAATCTGCAAACATTGAGCCGATAATTTGCCAGAATTTAAAAATCCACAACAAGATCCCGGGATGGAGCGGCGGCTGCTTCTAGTTTTCGCGCTGACCTTCCTGGTCATCATTGGATTTCAGCCTCTGCTCCGGCGCTATCTTCCTCAACCGGCGGCGACACCGGTTTCCACACCGCAGCCCGGCCCTCAACCTGTCCCGGCGGCGTCTCAATCATCGGCATACGCTGGGGCAGAAGCTTCGCCGACTCCAGTCGCAGCCAAGCAGGCTGCATCCGAGACTGAGACGGTCGTAGAGAACGATGTCTATCGCATTGTTTTCACCAATCGCGGGGGCACGGCGAAATCCTGGGTGCTGAAAAAGTACGACGACGATAAAGGAAATCCCCTACAGTTGGTCAACGGGGTGGCCGCGGAAAAGTTCGGCTATCCGCTTTCACTGTGGACCTATGACGAGAGCCTGCGCGACAAACTGAATTCCGCACTCTATGTCGGGCCGTCAGCAGCGACGGTGAACGCCCCCGGCGAAATCAGCTTCGAATATTCGGCGCAGGATCTGGTCGTGCGTAAGAAATTCAGCTTCAATCCAAGCTACGTAATGCAAGTTGAGACCTCAGTGCTTTACCGGGGAAGCCAGGTGCCGGCTTTCCCGGCGTGGCCCGCGGGTTTCGGCGACCAGCTAACGGCAGCGTCCTACGCTGGCGGGCGGATTGAATATCACAACGACGAATCCACCGAGCGCACGCTATTTATTTTTCCAAAAGTGGTTGAGCG
>JAFAWN010000458.1 GCA_019241735.1 Terriglobales bacterium | reverse complement strand
AGTCTACGACAGAGCCAGGAGAATCGAATACCTGTAATTAGAACTCGAAGGACGGAGCAACGATTCTGACCAGCAAAGTCAAACGCGATTACTATGAGGTGCTCGGTGTCAGCCGGGACGCCTCCGAGCAGGACATCAAAAGCGCCTATCGCAAGCTGGCATTGCAATTCCATCCTGACCGCAATCCCAACAACCCCGACGCCGAAGAAAAGTTTAAGGAGTGCAGTGAAGCATATGCTGTGCTTGCAGACGATAACAAACGATCGATGTATGACCGCTTCGGCCATGCCGGTGTCGGCGCAGGAATGGGAGACGCGGGTGGCGCGGGCATCGACATCAGCGACATCTTTAACGAATTTTTCGGGTCCAGCGGTTTCTCCGGGGGTTTCAGCGACGTTTTTGGCGGAGGCGGGCGTCGGAGGAATCAAAGCCAGCGCGGCGCTGATCTGCGCGAGGATGTTTCCCTGGAGTTCGAAGAAGCTGCGTTTGGCACCGAAACAAAGGTCTCAGTGCGCCGTCATGAAACTTGCGAGGAATGCAGCGGCAGCGGAGCGGCCCCCGGCAAGACAGCGGTAACCTGCCGCTCCTGTGGCGGAAGGGGCCAGGTTCGCTATCAGCAGGGCTTTTTCAGTATCGCGCGGACATGTCCGACGTGCCAGGGCTCGGGATCGGTGATCACGGATCCATGCTCAAAATGCAAGGGGGAGGGGCGGGTACTGCAACAGCGCGTGGTAGACGCGAAGATTCCGGCCGGCGTCGAAGACGGGACCAGAATTCGCTTTACCGGCCTGGGTGAAGGCGGCGTGCATGGCGGCCCTCCAGGAGATCTTTACGTTGTTCTTCATGTGAAGGACCATCGCTTTTTTGCCCGCGAAGGCAACGACCTCCATTGCGTCATCCCCATATCTTTCACTCAGGCCGCTCTCGGCGCAGAAATAAACGTTCCTACGCTGGAAGGCGAGCATCTGTTGAAAGTTCCTGAAGGCACGCAATCCGGGACCACACTCCGGTTACGTGGCAAGGGCATTCCTATACTGAATGGCCGTGGCAAAGGCGATCTTTTTGTGGAAGTTCGGATTCAGACGCCAGGCAAGCTTAACAAGCGCCAGCGAGAACTGTTACAGGAACTCGACGGAATGACGCGAGTGGAAAACAAGCCTCAGCAAAGATCCTTATTAGGCAAGGTTAAGGATATTTTCAGTTAGACCTTACCGACTCTCACTAGATTTTTCATGACCCGCCGTCGCTGGCACGCCGACGAAATCTCAGGAAACCACGCCGTCATCACTGGCTCCCATGCAGAGCACCTTTCCAGGGTGCTTCGTGCCCGCGTTGGCCAAATATTTGATATCACGGATGGAAGCCGGGTACGCAGCGGCACGATCTCGCGAATCGAGTCTGGCCAGGTCGAGTTTGAACTGGGACCGGAAATTCACTCAGCTACTCTGCAGCCGATAACTGTGCTGATGTCGGTTTTCAAGTTCGATCGCATGGAATGGGCGATCGAGAAATGCACAGAGTTGGGAGTTTCGAGAATCATTCCAATTATTGCCGAGCGCACCGACAGTCACCTGGCTGCGGCAGCAAATAAGCGCGTGTTGCGCTGGCAGAGGATTGCTGCGCAGGCTTCCGAGCAATCAAGGCGAATTTCCCCGCCGGAAATTTCGCGGCCCATCAATCTCCGGGAAGCGATTGACCTGCCGAAAGGTTCGTGCATTCTGCTTTCTGAATCAGAATCCGAGAATATGCTTATCGACGCACTCGATTCCCAAAGCAATGAGAATATTTCGCTGGCCTTTGGACCGGAGGGCGGCTGGACGAAGCAGGAATTGGCGGCTTTCCATAATGCTGGATGGGTCTCCGCTTCTCTCGGCCCGACGATCTTGCGCACCGAGACCGCGGCAATATCTGCGCTCGCGGTTGCCCTCGCAGTGTTAAGCCGGTCAGCTCGATGTTCTTAAGACCTCTTCGATTTGGGCGCTCATATCCAGTTCTGTCACAGAATTTCCTCAATCCATTCTGATATTCTCCGATTAAGTAGTGGCTCTGAAAACCATCCCGATTTTGCGCACATTTACTGCTGATCCCCGCCAGCGTGAGGCGATTGAGCATGTCCACGGGCCGATGCTGGTGACCGCCGGCGCCGGGACGGGTAAAACGACGGTTCTTACGCATCGTATTGCGCGCCTGGTGCGCGAGTCTTACGCACGTCCAGAGCAGATTCTCGCCCTTACCTACACGGTGAATTCCGCGCAGAAAATGCGCGACGCGGTCCGGGATAAACTTCGGGGAGTTGATCTCTCCGGCCTGCACACCAGCACATTTCACGACTATTGCAATTCGCTGCTGCGGAAATCCGGGAAGGGTTTCGAGGTGGTGGACGATAAAGAACTGTGGGTTTTTCTGCGGAGGCAGATCCGCGAACTGAAGCTGAATTATTTCTGCCGCGCCGCCAATGTGGGCGAGTTCCTCGATGATCTGCTGAACTTCCATCGCCGCTGCCAGGATGAACTCGTAAGCCCGGAAAAATATGCCGCCTACGTCGAGCAATTGAAGCGGGGGGAAGTTCCGGTATCCCGGGTGGGAAAAGACTGTGACGACCTGGATGAGGAAACACTCGCCGGGCGATGCGAGGAGATTGCCCACGTTTTCACCACGGTCGAGAAAATGCTGCGTGAGGAGGGGCTCGGCACCTTCGGACACATGATCGTGAGGGCACACGATTTGCTCTACAGCGATAAGAAAGTGCTCGAGGGGGAGCGTAGCCGGTTCCGGTTCATACTGATTGACGAATTTCAGGATGCAAATTTTGCGCAGATAAGGATCCTGCAACAGCTTGCAGGGCCAGATCGCAACGTCTTCGCGGTGGGGGACCCTGACCAGGCAATATATAAGTTTCGCGGTGCATCGAGCGAAGCCTTTCGAATGTTTCAACGGCACTTTCCCGGCACGAAGGTGGTCGTGCTTGATCGAAATCGCCGCTCCACCACCCCCATCCTGCAGTGCGCCTACGCTGTGATTGCTCAAAATCCGTCTAACTTTGCTACTGGAGAAGATAGCCCGGGCACCTCCGAGCGCTCGCCCCTGATTTCCACCCGGGATTGCGATTTAATTGCGGCGGGCGAGACGCCGGAAATGAATCCGGTCGAAGGCGTGATCCTCGCCCAGAAACAGACTGAGTGCGCTGACGTGGTCTGGACCCTGCTGCAAAAGAAAAAGCAGTTGCGCTGTGCATGGAAAGATTTCGCAGTACTCTACCGTCTGCATTCGCATTGCAGTGATTTGCCGGCAGAGCTCGCCGAACACAACATTCCCTTCGCTATAGAGAACATGGATTTATTAGAGACCCCCGAGGTGCGCGATCTGCTGGCCTGCCTAAAATCGGTGGTTTCCCCCGGCGACGGCGTAAGTTTGTTTCGGATTGCGGCGTTGCCCCAATTCATCCTTGACCCGGAGAAGCTTCGTGCCGCTGTGCGGGCTGTTCCTCGCGATTCTCAGGCGACGGGGTTGTTTGCAGTCCTGCATGAGGTGGAGGGAGGCCGCGCCGTGCTCGAAACATTACAGCGGGCGAAAGATGAGATTTCGCACGCTGGCGCCAAGGGCCGCCACGCCCTCGAAATCATGGTCCGCCACTTTGCCCTGGACCGCTTTTCGGAGCCATTGGCCGCATTTCTCAACTTCGTCAGCGCCTGGGAAGGTAAAGCAACGACTAAGACCAAAGAACTGAATGAGCTGCTGGAGTACCTGGAGTATTTCCGCGAAGCGCGCGGCGAAGTTCCGATGCCTTCGCGCCAGGATGAGGATGCGGTCTCCTTGATGACCGCACACGGCGCCAAGGGATTGGAGTTTGATCATGTATTTATCCTGCGGGCCAACAAACCATCTTTCCCGTACCAGTTCAGGGAGCCTTTGATCGAGCTGCCTGCCGAACTTCGAGATCCGGACTCAATGGCTCAGGACGAGAACAAAACACTGCATGAACAGGAAGAGCGGCGGCTATTTTATGTGGCAATGACGCGTGCGCGGGATTCGCTGTCGATGTACGTTTCCAAAGGAAAAGCTAAAGGGGAAGTGTGCGCTCCCGGTTTTTTGCGCGAGCTTACGAATAACCCAGAATTGGGGCGGTATTTCCGGTTCCGCGATGCTCGCGCGTTTCAGACGGACATGTTTGGGCAGGGCACGTCGGCCCCGTCATCCTCGCGCGTGGTTGACTGGGTCCTCATGCCGCCCGGATCAGACTTGGGGGCAAGATTGAGCGCGAGCGCTATACAGACTTACGAAACCTGCCCCCTGCGATTCAAGCTAGAGAGGGAATGGAGGATTTCGAGTGAAGTGGCGGCGGCCATGCATTATGGCGCAGCCATGCACGAGATACTTCGCACCTATTACGACTCGGTGCGTTTCGAACGCCCGATGCCGGAAGATGCCCTGATGGCTTTACTCGAGTCGAAGTTAATGGATGCGCCCATTCCGGACCGATACCAATATGAGCTTTATGCCAGACAAGGGAGAGAGCAGTTGCAGGGCTTCCTGAACGCCTGCCGCCAGCGATCAGCGCCCAATGTGGAGCACACGGAGGAAGCTTTTGAGGTGAAGATCAATGGCATAACTGTGGCGGGGCGCGTTGACCGCATCGATCGTATTGATAGCGAGCGCGTGGCGATCATTGATTACAAGACCGGAAGACCGCAGTCGCAGGATGATGCTGAAAAAAGCCTTCAGCTATCCATCTACGCGCTGGCGGCGCGCGAAAAGTGGGGGTACCGGGTTGATCGCCTGGAGTTCTACAATCTCGCGTCAAACGTAGCGGTGATCACGCGGCGAAGTGAGGCCCAACTGTGTAAGGCGAGCGTCAGGGTAGAGCAGGCGGCCAAAAAGATTGTGCAGGGCGAGTTTGAGCCGAAGGCTGGGTTCCATTGCAAGTTTTGCCCATATCAAAGCCTTTGTCCGGCGACGGAGAGGAAGTTATATGTTCCGGTGAATTCAACAAAGACTAATTAGGGGTGGGCTTGGAGGGCTGCAAAAACTTAGGGGACGCTTTTGGCGTCCCCGGTTTCTTGCCTGAAGGCTTGCTTAGTGCTTTTTCTTCGAGGCCTTCTTTGCTTTCTTCTTGGTTGCCATTTTTTCTATTCTCCCTTTCCATTGTTCATGGACTATGCAACGATCGATTGTTGCAACTGTTTGAATGTATAGAGTCAATAAAAACTGATGTCAAGAAAAAAATGCATGCTGCGAGAGCATGCGACCGACACACCAAAGTTACCTGAGCGCGTTTGGGGAGAAAAATTTTATCCGAGACCGCAGACGCTGACGATTTTCTTCAGAAAATTGTTGCCGGCAGAAACTGGATAATGCCTCCGCCGCAAAAGCCAAGGACCAGAATTCCAACGTTGGCTTCGACTCTGGACGGACCTTTGAATCGCCTCGCAACTTTTTATTCCAGCGCATTTATAATTTTATGGAGAGCGCTAATTCGCTCGGGAGCATAGCAATGACGGCATTTGACGATGTAGTGATCACTGCGGCATGCCGCACGCCAGTAGGAAAATTTCAGGGAAGCCTAACTGATCTGAGCGCCACGCAGCTGGGCGCGATCGTAGTTCGCGAAGCGGTGCGCCGTGCGCAGATTGATCCGAAGAGCGTGGACGAATGCATCATGGGCAACGTAGTGTCTGCGGGTCTGGGGCAAAATCCGGCAAGGCAGGCGGCAATCTTCGGCGGCCTCGCTCCCGAGGTGGGTGCCATGACGGTTAACAAAGTTTGTGGCTCGGGATTGAAAGCTGTGGCTTTGGCGACCCAGGCGATTCAGACTGAAAACAGCTCCATCGTGGTTGCCGGGGGAATGGAATCGATGACTAACGCCCCTTATCTCCTCCCGCAGGCGCGCAAAGGTTACCGTCTGGGGAATGCCCAGATCGTGGATGCCATGGTCCATGACGGCCTCTGGGATGTTTACAACGACTACCACATGGGCATGACGGGAGAAAATGTAGCGGAGAAATATGGGATTACACGCGAGGAGCAGGATCAGTTTGCGGTGGATTCGCACCGGAGAGCGATTGCCGCAATCCGGGAGTGCCGTTTTAAGCCCCAGATTGTTCCGGTCGAACTGCCGGCAAAGAAGAAGGGCTCGCCGCCAGTCATCTTCGAGAAGGACGAGTCGCCACGCGAAGACACCACGATTGAAGTCTTGCGATCTTTAAAGCCCGCCTTCAAAAAGGATGGTACGGTGACCGCCGGCAATGCCCCGGGCGTCAACGATGGCGCCGCAGCGGTGGTGGTAATGAGCGCCAAGACCGCGAAAGAGCGGGGAGCGAAGCCTATGGTGAGAATCGTCGCCCAGGCGACCAGCGGCGTTGAGCCTAAATGGGTAATGATGGCTCCGGTGGGGGCGGTCCGCAAAATCTGGGAGAAAACCGGGTGGAAGAATGAAGACGTTGACCTCTATGAGCTGAATGAAGCGTTCTCAGTGCAGGCTTTGGGAGTGATGCGTGAACTCGGTCTCGATCCGAACAAAGTCAATGTAAACGGAGGCGCGGTTGCGATCGGGCATCCCATTGGCGCGAGTGGCGCAAGGGTGCTGGTAACGCTGATCTACGAAATGATCCGGCGGGACGTGCATCGCGGGATTGCGGCGCTATGTCTCGGTGGAGGCAACGCCGTGGCGATGGCCGTGGAACGATAAGACTGCGCTGGCATTCACGCTGCGCTAAACGTCGACGCCCTGAGAGAGTCCCCTCTCGACCTTGCAATCCAGCTTGTGACCGTTCCCCGCTCTCCATCCTGAGCAAGCCGAGGGAAATCAGGTTCTCCGCAAGTCGAGTTATCACACCTACGGGTGACCGCCATCACTGATCCCGACACAGACCTGCAATACGCTTAAGCATTTATTCCCTGCTTGGCGCTCCCTGTTGCTCAGCGCGACGGCCTCGAATAAAACATTCTGACAATTCATGCTCTATAAAACTTTGAGCGCCGCCGTTTATGGGATCGATGCCAGCATTATTGAGGTCGAGGTCGATGTCTCCGGCATCAAGACGACCGAAGACCACTTCCACACCGTCGGCCTGCCGGACGCAGCGGTGCGCGAGAGCCGGGACCGGGTACGCGCAGCGCTCAAAAACTGCGGCTACGATATTCCCCCCACGCACATCACCATTAATCTCGCTCCGGCAGATATCCGCAAGGAGGGTTCGGGGTTCGATCTCCCTATGGCGCTTGGCATTCTTGGCGCTTACGGGGGCCTGAATAAGAAAGAAGTTCCGGATTGCCTGTTTGTGGGTGAATTTTCGCTGGACGGAGGCATTCGCGGAGTCCGGGGGGCGCTTCCTATTGCGATAGAAGCGCGGGGCAAGAAGATTGCCCGGCTGATCGTCCCCCAGCTCAACGCCAAAGAAGCTGCAATGGTCGAAGGGGTGGCGGTCTATCCGGTCAAATCGCTCTTGGATGTTATCCACTTCGTGAACACGGGAAATGGCATCCTGCCGCTGGAAGTGAACAGCGAGAGGCTGCTGAGCGAGTCGCAGCAGTTTGTCGTGGACTTCAAGGACGTGCGCGGTCAGCAAAGCGCGAAACGGGCCTTAGAGGTCGCGTGTGCGGGGGGCCACAACATCCTGATGATCGGACCACCCGGATCAGGCAAGACCATGCTGGCCAAACGCATGCCTACCATCCTGCCGCCATTTAGTTTTGATGAAGCGCTTGAGACTACAAAGATTCACAGCGTGGCGGGAGTACTCGATCCGGGGGCTGGATTAGTCGGAGTTCGTCCATTCCGGTCCCCTCACCACACCATTTCCGACGCCGGGTTGATTGGCGGCGGGGTTGTGCCGCGCCCCGGAGAAGTCTCCCTGGCCCACAACGGCGTTCTTTTTCTGGACGAATTGCCGGAGTTCCCCCGGAATGTCCTCGAAGTAATGCGGCAACCGCTCGAAGATGGCACCGTGTGCATTGCCCGCGCCTCAATGTCACTCACCTTCCCGGCGCGGTTCATGCTGGCGGCGGCCATGAATCCGTGCCCTTGCGGCTATTTCAATGACCGCACGCGGGAATGCCACTGCACCCCGCCGATTATTCAGCGCTACATGTCGAAGATTTCCGGCCCGCTGCTCGATCGCATCGACATTCACATCGATGTTCCGGCGGTCAATTACAAAGAACTTCGTTCCGGGACGGAACCGGAGAGCTCCGCCGTGATTCGAAATCGTGTGATGAATGCGCGCCAGGTGCAATTGCTCAGATTTTCGTCCTTTTCGCGCGAGAAAATCTATTGCAATGCACAGATGGCGCCGCGTCATATCCGCACGTTCTGCGAACTATCGCCGGATTGTGAGCGGTTACTGGAGCGCGCCATGGCCCAACAAGGTCTCACCGCCCGTGCTCACGATCGCATCTTGAAAGTCGCAAGGACTATTGCAGACCTGGAAGGCGTCGCTGCGATGGAACCCAAGCACATCGCGGAAGCGATACAGTACCGCACGCTCGACCGGACTTTTTGGGCATGAAACCTGTCTGAGCTGACACCTGCAGCCGCAATAGTTACCAGCGTAACTTCTGTTTCTCCCGGGTCGCTGCGAAACTTAAGTGGGCCCCAAGCCAGAGCGCAAGTCTGGTGTTTCTATCTCACACAAAATTGGATGGAGTTTCCCCATGCATTTCTACCCCAGGAAAGCTTTGCTTATATCGTTCGTCATCGCCAGCGCCGTCGCTCTGGCAGCCCAATCCACAACGGCGCCATCCAGCGTTTCGCCGGCGTCTGTGGTTCCAGATGGCACTCAGGTCCTTTTCAAGATGGGCAAGACAATTTCTTCCGCTGACGCCCATGTCGGCGACCGCCTCTATCTCGATGTTTTGCATGAAGTGCGAATCAACAACCGGGTAGTAATTGCCAAAGGCGCCACTGCCTTTGCTACCGTTATAACCGCTCAACCGAAGAAGGGACGCGTGCACGACGGGAAACTCGAAATCAAGTTTGAATACGTAGAACTCGCCGATGGGAATAAAGCTCCACTGCGGGCGATAGCGGATGCAAACTCCAATGCGCAAATTGGACTTGCCCCCGAAGTTATGGCAGCGCCAAATTCCATCTCGACTCATGAATCGCCAATGATTCACAGCAAGGACATGGCCTTCATCCAAGATTCGCAGATCATTGCGTACGTGAATGGAGATACTCCGGTCGAACTTACTCAGCTGAAGCCGGCGGCCGCGCCGGAGCTGCCAGCCCCGGGAACCTTCGGGGGGTGGACACAGATAGTCATTTCATCCATGCCAACCACCGCCGATGTAGAGATCGATGGAAAGTACGCGGCCACCACTCCGGCGGTGATTAAAGTTGCCAGCGGCGAGCATGACGTTGCAGTTCGACGAGCTGGGTATCAGTCGTGGCGCCGACGGATCGCAGCCACCGGTGCCACGGTGAAGTTATCCGCAAAGTTGCAACAGGACGGGACCAACGGCAGCACGCTTTCTAATTGTTGGGGAGGAATGGACTGCGCGGATGCGCCTTTAGGAGATGTCGCGCGAGAGAATAAAGCGAGGCGGGATGGTCAAGACACACCGGATCAGAGGGGAAAACCCCAGCAGTAACTTACGCTGCTTCGTCCTCGATCTTGATGCGTAGGGATTTCAAAAACTTCAGGTCCTGATCGCTGATTTTAAACTCCGGCTTGCTGGTAAGGGTGGTAACCAGCGAGGTCTTGTCACTGCCCTTTTCCCCGGGCTTGCTTACGCCGATAGTAGCTTCCAGCACAAGGAAAATATCGTATCCGCCATCTTTTATACGGGAAACCACCTCGGCAATCTGTTCAGAATCTGCCAACGACTCATTAATAGCCTCGCCCAACTCCTTCATTAATTGTTTTAATTGCTGGTCCACGTAACCCCCTTAAAACCTATGGGCTTAAACGGCTTGTCGTCTTCCCTCTCGCACTCCGCCAGTGACTTCTTCCTTATATTTGATGCGCACAACCGTGGTAATGCTTCGTGCCGCCCACGCGGCAACGCGTTATTGTACCCCCGAAGGTTGATAAAATCGATGACTATGACGAGCCTCTCGACCGGTCGCAAACTCGAAATAGTTGCGAAGGTCGTCGGCAAACCGATCCTTGGCTCTAAGACATTTCGCGCTTTTAAAAACGCAGGTCAGGCCACAGCATTCCACCTCGGCGGTATTCTCCGTCAACTGTGGCACGAAGTTACCGGCTTTACTTTCTTGGCTTTGGCGGCAGTGGGGGGGCTAGCCTTGGGCCGCGAGTATTTTCGCTATCACAGCGGCAAGACTGGGCCAGGCCACATTTGGGTTGCGGTGGTTTTCACCGCGATGTTCGGGTGGTTTGGGATTAGTTCTTTCTGGCGAGTGCGAAAGAAGGGGAATTGATTGCCGGCTAAATCATGAACCACAAGATATCAGGTGCCCGAGTCCCGGTTCATGACTCACGCGAAGTAGAAACCTCCTCGCACATTCCAGTTCTGCCCCTTTACGGCGAGGCTCAACTCGAGGGCTGGGACCAGGA
>JAFAWN010000416.1 GCA_019241735.1 Terriglobales bacterium | reverse complement strand
ATTCCAGCCCTGCTGATTCTCCTTTCTTAGCATCTCCGCCGGTTTATGGGGTCACTGCAACTCCCTCGGGGCTGGCAGTGGGTGATTTCAATTCTGACGGTAAGCCGGACGTTGTCGTGGCCGCCAATCCTCCGCAGATTCTTCTGGGTAATAGCGACGGAACACTTCAGAATGCAGTCCCAATCGACAATATCGCAGCCACCGATGTTGCTGTTGCGGATTTTAATCACGATGGAAGGCTGGACGTGGCCTTCGCCGTTAGCGGCGGTGCGGTCGTTTATCTCGGAAAGGGAGATGGCACTTTCGGCTCAGACGCTACGTTCTCCTCGGGCAGCTCCAACCAAAATGGATCTCCGCGCATACTTGCTGCAGACGTGAATCATGACGGATCAGCCGACTTGATTCTTAACACTGACGCCGGTGTCAGTGTGCTTTTAGGGACAGGCAATGGCGCTTTCCAACCGGCAAAAGCTTCTTCAGTTCCGTCGGGAGTAATGGCGGCCGCCGACTTCAACAAAGATGGGCGTTTGGACCTGGCAGTTCTCAACAGCAGCTTGAGCATTCTTTTGGGGAATGGCGATGGAACGTTCTCCCTGTCCAACAGCTATCCGATTACTTACTCCGGCAATATGAATTCTCTCGCCAGTGCCGACTTCAATCAGGATGAAAATCCCGATGTCGCCCTTCCCGACGGCCAGGTATTTCTCGGCAATGGGGACGGAAGCTTAAGAACGCCTGCCACTTTCGAGACATCACCTCACGCAACCGTGGTCGCGGCCATTGACATGAATGGCGATGGAATTCCTGACCTTGTAACATCCGGCTCGCAAGCATTCTTCGGCGGGGATTTCGGTACGACGGGAATCTCTCTGGGCAATGGCGATGGTTCGTTCCGGCCGGTCCGTGTGTTCGATTCCGGCGACAGCTTTTATCCCTTTGTGATCGCGTGGGGTGATTTTAATGGTGACGGCCTCCCCGATATCGTGGTATCCAGCAGCGAACCTTTTGGTGGCCCTTCGGGAAGGGCAGTTAGCATTCTGTTGAATCGCGGTAACGCTGTTTTGAATACCGCCGAACTTGAAATTGCTGGCGGATCTGGCCAGATCGCAGTGGGTGATTTCAACCGCGACGGCAACATGGATTTGGCGCTGGCGAACGGAAGTATCTATCTCGGGAACGGCGATGGCTCGCTGCGGCCCTCGCTCCCCACCTCCCTCGCCGGGGTCGCAGTGGTCACTGCCGACTTTAACAACGACACCAAGCTTGATCTCGCGGCTGCCGTGGAGTGCGCTCCCGCCGGATGCGCAAGCGGCGGCCAGCTCGCTGTTTCTGCGGGCAACGGAGATGGTACCTTTCAGCCGCCAATCACGTTATCCTCTGGCGGATTTTTTGCTGAATCTCTGGTTACTGGCGATTTCAACGGCGACGGCATACCGGATATAGCCGTTCTGAATAACTGTGTGGATGTGAACTGTTCCTCTCCCGGCGGGTCGGCGACTATTTTTCTTGGAAAGGGCGATGGAAGCTTCAGTCCGGGCACACCGATTGCCCTCAACCAGCAGCCTTATGGCGGCAATCCAATGACGATTGTTGCCGGCGATTTCAACAACGATGGGAAAATTGATTTAGCAGCGCTCGGAACCTCATTCGAGCCGTACCTTTTCCCTCCCGGTGTCGTAAACGTGCTGCTGGGTAATGGTGACGGCACTTTTCAATCCCCCCTGGTATTTCTAACCGCAAGTCAGAGTGGCGTGGATGCAGCTTTTGTCGGAGATTTTAATAATGACGGCATTCTTGATCTCGCAATGGCAAACGGCGCGGGCGTTTGCTCGGACTGTAATGGTCACGGCAGCATCATGTACGGAAATGGCGACGGCACGTTCAGCGCGGGACACAATCTAGGCACCAGCGGCGGTCCGCCGGTTTCGGTCGTAGCCGCAGACTTCTTCGGCACCGGCAATTTGACTCCCGTGCTGGCGAACCGCTGCGGGGATTTTCTCGACTGCCCGAACGGCTCGGTGATGATCGACCAAACCCTCAGTATTACGGACATCATGTTGAGTTTCCTTGCGGTGGGCGATTTCAACAATGACGGCAAGCCTGACTTAGCGGGCTCCTTGCAGTTCGATGCCGGCGCAAGTGTGCTGCTCGACATCGCGGCCACTCTCTCCGCAACTACAACAACATTGTCTCCCTCCGCGATCCAATCGATATCGGCATTTCAATCCATCACCTTCACCGCCGAAATTAAGCATACTGGGCCAGGGACACCCACTTCAGAAGTCGCTTTCAGCGATAACGGGGTTTCCATTGGTTCAGCTTCGGTAAGTTCCAACGGCCAGGCCTCTCTCACGCCAACGCAGCTTGCGGTGGGGGCTCACTTCGTGGTCGCGTATTATGGCGGGGATAGTAGCTTCGCGCCAAGCAACTCTCTAGGCGTTCATGTCAACGTCGCCCCCTCTCTGACTACGACGACTATCACGGCAAGTGCGAATCCAGTTGCTGCAAATCAACCAGTCACATACACCGCGACGGTGACAAATCCCTACGGGGGCGCAATAACTGGGTCCGTCACATTCAAAGACGGCAATAAGAGCACAACGGTTCCGGTCAGTGCGGGGACCGCAGTTTTGACCAGAACCTACTCAATCACCGGCACGCACCCGGTAACGGCTATGTACTCAGGCGACAGCAATAACGCGGGCAGCACATCTGGCGCTTGGATCGAGTACATCGTAAATCTCCCAGTGTTCTCAAAGACCGTCATTACGACTTCCGGCTCACCATCTTTAATCAACCAACCTGTAACTTTCACAGCAGCCGTTTCGTCGCGGTTAGGGAAAATACCTGACGGGGAAACCATCACATTCTTTGCCGGCAACACCGCCATCGGTTCCGGGATCATCGCAAACGGGATCGCGATTTTTACTACCTCGTCCCTCACGGCCGCAACCCACGAGATCACCGCGACCTACACCGGGGACGCGACTTTCAAGGGAAGTTCGGCGGCGTTACGACAGGATGTCGCCCTCTATCCATCCACAACTGTGCTTAAATCCCGCCCCAATCCTTCGACTTCCGGGCAGCCTATAAAAATGACTGCGATCGTGAATTCTGCTGCTCCCGGCGGACCGACAGGCAGCGTGACTTTTGCGAACGGGACGACTGAGCTTGGCACCGTGCCCCTGCACGCCGGGAAAGCACTTTTGATCACACAGAAGTTGCCTGCAGGGACATTCACAATAACCGCGAAGTACAGCGGAGATGCGCAATCGGCCAGGAGTTTGGGAACAACTTCCCAGACCGTGAAATAGGCCGTTCCGGGGATCGGCGGTCCGCCGACAGTGTGATCGCGCTAATCCTTCGTCCGCTCGCCAGCGGAACGAATGGAATGTCGGCGTAGGTCGCTAAAGCCCGTAAGAATAGTGGAGAAAGTGTTCTAACTCCTAAGTTATACAGTAATCCATGTATAAGCTGCTACTCGACTGGTTATGAGCGTCTTACGTTGTGCAAAATACTGTTGAAACTGTGCGAAAGGGAAGGATTTGCCCGAAAACAAAAATCGTTAGCTTCGTTCTAACACTTCGCGCAGTTCACCGGCAATCCGTTGCGGGCTCTCCGGACCAAACCTCAAGGGCTGGCGAATGTTAACCCTTATAGTTCCCGGAGCGGTGAACAGCTTCCCCGCGCGGCTGACTTCAAAAAGGCCATCAATGCGGATGGGAACAACTGGTAGGCCGAGATTTGTTGCCAGCAATCCTATGCCTGCCATGAACGGACCCAGGCGTCCATCACTAGTGTGCCGGCCTTCAGGGAATACCAGAACGCTGTAGCCTCGATCGGCCGACTCTCCGGCAAAAGCAAAGCTCTCGCGAAAGCCGGCCCGCTGAGGCATAGGAAACAGGTTGAGCAGCGCACTCCCCAGCAGCCATTTGATCCGGTCATAGACTCTTCGCGTCCAACTCAATTCCGGCCTGGGATTGCGAAGAGCCTCGAGCGTCTCCCCGGCGGTTGCGACAGTGAGCTTATGACTGAAGCGCGATGGCAAAGCTGCAATGACAAATGCTACGTCGAAATCGCTGACGTGATTGCAAACTACCAATGCTGGTGAATGCAATCCCCGTAGATTTTCCCGCCCTTGAATCTGAGGCCGAGTCAGCAGCCATACAACGGGGCGTAAAAACAAATAGTGAACTGCTATGCGGATGGAAGAGACAGGCCACATTTGCGCCCACCGGGGATAGTGGAACTGCGCACTATGGGGAGCCGTGCCGCTGACTAGAGCTTCCACGTCCGCCATCGTGTTGAGATTGGCGATATTCGATTCGCTGAGATCGAGCTGATAGCGATCTTCCAGCGCGCCCAGAAGTGCGACGCGATCCAGCGAGCTCAAATTAAGACCCGCGTCGGCAGCGACCGGGCGGCGCGTGATCGCTGCTACGAGGTCGACAAGGGGTGCACTGTTCACAGGCAAGCTCTTGTTTGCAAGACTTGCAACAACTGTGTCGTGGATGACGTTTCGGCGTGGCTTCTGTGTCGAAGTGCGGGGAAAATCGTGTTCCGGCCATACCATCCAGCTCCGAACGCGCTGATATTCGGCCAGCGAATTATTGGCGCGGTGGACCGCCTCCTCCGGCTTGGCGGTCTTCTCCCGCAGAATGAGGGCGGCGCAAGGCTCCGCGTTGCCGTCACGCGGTAAGCCGACAACCACGCAGTCCTTGATTTCGGGCTGGCGTCGCAGAGCTTCCTCCAGATCTTCGGGATAAACGTTCATCCCCGCCGGCGTTACGATGACGTCTTTTTTTCGGCCCTTGAAGTAAAGATTGCCGTTCTGGTCGAGCGCTCCGATGTCACCGGTGTGGAACCAGCCATCCTCCTGCGAAATGCTTGGCTCGTCCGGGGCAGTTTGGTAGTACGCGGCGACCGCTTCACCTCGCACCAGAATTTCGCCGTCGGGGCCAAGCTTCGCCTCCCGTCCCGGCAGGATTTTACCCACCGAGCCCTTCCCGGGGCGAAAGGGATGGTTCAGGGTTATCAGCGATGTGGTTTCAGTGAGGCCGTAACCCTGAATGACAGCATATCCGATGAGCTTCCAGAATTCCTCGGTGGCGGAATCGAGAGTGGCGCCCCCGCAGATCAATGCCCAGAATTTCCACCCGAATTGTCGATGGATGCGGCGAAAGGTCCACCATCGGCGGAAAAAATGCTGGCCTTGTGCCGACTGCTGCCGGCGGCGAAGATCAGGCAGCAAGCCTTCGTTCTCGAGATCGCGCTCCAGTTTCTCTTTGAGCGATTGCAACATCCGGGGAACAGAGACCAGCACCGACACGCGCTCGCGTCGAATCGCGGCGATCACGTCGGTGGGTTTCGAGGAATCCTGGAACACAACCGTACCGCCAACCAATTGCGGCAGGAAGATTCCAAGGAGTTGGCCAAAGAGATGGCTCAAGGGCACCAAGTTCAGAAAACGGATGGGGTGCGCCACCCTTTCATACTTTAAGTATTTACGGACCTCATTCTCGATGGGTTCAAGGTTGGCGAGGAAGTTCCCGTGGGTGATCACTATGCCTTTTGGCTGAGAGGTTGTTCCCGAGGTAAAAACTATCTCCACAACATCGCTAAGCTGGGCCGCGAAAGGCGTATACGGTTGAAAGGATTTGGCGGAAGTGCTTTCAGACGGGCTCTCCAGGCAAAAGGCAGGCACAGCTGCGTCCATATATTGGGACGAACAGACGAGCAGTTTGGCGTTTACCTGCTTAAACACCCTAAGGGTGAAGTCGTCAGTTGCGGCGGCATCGATAGGCACAGCGATGGCTCCGCGAAGGATGCAGCCAAGAAATGCGACAACCCATTCTGCCGAATCTTGTCCCCGGATGAGAACGCACTCGCCCTTGCCCACATCCCGGGATTCAAGTTCCCGGGCAAATTGACAGGCTGCGGCAGCCACGCGTTGATAGGTCCAGCGCTCGGTGCGATATCCGCGGCGCTGAACGTAGGCAACGTCCTGGCCTTTTTGCGAGAAATCATCCAGATATTCAACCAATGATTGTCGTGGCATACCTGTGACGCGCCTCAACACAGGTTAGCGCAACCAGCCCCTGCAGGCTGTTTGACCACCTCGCCATGCACGGCCGAAACCCAGTCGTACAGTCCCTTCCGGTAACCCTTAGTAACCATACGAATTGATGTGACCAGCCGTACAATCAGCTTTGTCCGAAAGTCCACTGTCACAGCACGAATGCGGCATGGCCGATTGGATGCAAATAGCCGGCGATCTCTGATGCATTAAGAGTGACCGGGAACCGGGGTCCGGACTTCTATGGCATTTGGTTTTGGATTCAATAAACAGAAAGCTCTACGGGCTGCGGAGAAATTCGTCCAGCAGGCGAAGCTGCAAAATGCCATTGCTGAGTACGAAAAGGTACTCAAAGCTGATCCCAAGGATTTGACCGTGGCGAACACCGTCGGCGATCTTTACGCGCGCCTAGGTGACAAGGAAAAGGCGCTGGAGTGCTTCAAGAGCGTCGGCGATGCGTACGCCTCACAGGGTTTCACGGTGAAGGCCATCGCCATGTACAAGAAGCTGAGTAAGATTAAACCTTCCCTTGAAAGCGCACTTCGCCTGGCGGAGCTTTACACGCTCCAAGGCCTGTTCAACGATGCCCGGGCGCAATACCTGCAAGTAGCTGAAGAGTTTTTGCGCGCCGGCGAACTGGAACAGGCGGTCCGGATCTTCCAGAAGACCCTTGAGATGGACCCGGAAAACATCCCCATGCGGACACGCCTGGCCGAAGTTTACGTGCGGCTATCGCGGAAGCCGGAGGCTTGGCAGATTTTCCTGGCAGCTGCTGAAAGCCTGCGTGCCAAGGGACAGCTGGCCGCGGCCGAGCAAATTCTGCAACGTATGCTGACTTTGGATCCCAGCAATAGCCAGGCATTGAGGCTGCGCGGGGAAAATGCTCTCGATGCAGGCGATATTGCGGGAGCGATTCAGTTTCTCGAACAGATTCCGGACCTCGACAGCCACCCTGATGGGCTGCGCGCTCTATTTCAGGCGTACCTGCAATCCGGACGACTGCCTGAAGCTGAAGTGCTCGCGGGTAAGTTGTTCACCGTTCACGGTGACGAAAGCGCGATTAAAGCTTATCCCGCTGCGCTGGTCGCTTCCGGTAATTTCGAACATGCTCTCGATATCTATCGCCAGTATGCGGACGCGCTCCTGGCCTCTGATTCGGCCGGAGTGCTGGAGAACCTTCACCTCATCATCGGACACGTCCGGGAAAATGTACCAGCCCTGCAGACGCTGCTGGCGATATTTACCAAAGCAGGCGAGACCACTCCCGTTACCGAAGTTTACGAGCTTCTA
>JAFAWN010000243.1 GCA_019241735.1 Terriglobales bacterium | reverse complement strand
GTGGAACGCGGCGGAGACGTGATCCCAAAAGTCGCCAGGGTAGTATCCGATGAAAATCATCCCCGCGGCCGCAGATCGTTTCACATGCCGGAGAAGTGTCCAGTGTGTGGAACTCATATCGTGCGTGCAGAAGGCGAGGCGGACCATCGCTGTGTAAACGCCAACTGCCCGGCCAAACTTCGCGAGACGATCCTCCATTTTGCATCCCGCGGAGTGATGGATATCGACGGCATGGGGGAGGCCCTGGTAAACCAGTTGACCGATCGCGGGCTGGTGAAAAATGTCGCTGACATTTACAAGCTGAGCAAGGCCGACCTCCTGCAACTGGAACGCCTCGGAGAGAAATCAGCCCAGAACATCCTGAACGAAATTGAAGCGTCTAAAACTTTGCCTCTTCAGCGAGTGATATTTGGCCTGGGAATCCGCTTTGTCGGCGCACGTACTTCGCAGTTTCTGGCTGAACACTTTGGTTCGATGGAGGCCTTGGCAGATGCGACCCCCGCAGAGCTTGAAGCAGTCAACGAAGTAGGGCCGCGCATCGCAAAAAGTATTGCTGAGTTCTTTGAGGAGCCGAAGAACCGGGCTCTGGTAAAGGAATTACGCAACCTAGGCGTGACCATGGCTGGACAAAAGACCGAACGCGGAACGAAGCTTGCCGGCAAGACGTTCGTTTTAACCGGGACCCTGTCCCGGTACAGCCGCGACCAAGCCAAAAAGATGATAGAAGACGCTGGCGGAAAAGTTGCGGGGTCTGTTAGCAAGAAAACCGACTACGTCATAGCCGGAACTGACGCCGGATCGAAGCTGGATAAAGCCAATCAACTCGGGGTGAAAGTGTTGGATGAAAACGGCATGGAGCAGTTGTTGAATTCTTGACCGGACAACGTTAGCTTACGAATTACTAAACAGCGCTTCTTTAATTTTCTTGTATGTCACGTCCAAACTCTCGGACAATATCCGCGTTTCCCCGACTACCGACATAAAGTTTGCGTCAGCCATCCAGCGCGGCAGCACATGCATATGGATATGCCCGGCGACCCCTGCTCCTGCGGCTTTGCCGATATTCATCCCCAGATTGATGCCGCCCGGGCTGTAAACCTGGCGCAACACTTTCTCCATTAACTGCGATAAATTCATCATTTCATGAGCGGCGTCAACCGCAAGCTTCTGCAATTCGTCCAGGTGTGCGTAGGGCGCAATCATTACGTGTCCAGGAGTGTAGGGGAAGGCGTTAAGTACAACAAAACAATGCTTCGCGCGATAAACGATGCGGGATGCGGCATCGTCCCCGCCTTTCGGCAGGTCGCAAAAGAGGCATCCCGGACTCTTCCCTGCGGACGTAACGTAGGCGTAGCGCCACGGCGTCCAAATGTAGTCCATGGCGGGCAGGGTATCAGATCGGCGCCCCGGTTCGAAAACTGATTTCCGGTCACCCGATTCGTCAGTGCGTCCTGAGGCGGATGCACCATGTTTTTTGTTACAGTTTGGTGTTTGACACTGTTTGGAAGCGGTTGCTATAGTCGAACTGTTCCCTTTAGGACGCGGGTTGGTTTGAGGGGCGTCCGACTGCTGGGCTTGTTCAAGCCTGTCCTCCCGGATCGGCCCATTACATTCTAAGTATTTACGCCAGCTGTCCAAGCTACTACCCGCATCCATCCCGCAGAGTGTGCGGGATTCACGGCAGAGAGGCCATAACGTTTGCTCGACGACAATCCATCTTATTCTGAAAACTCGAACACAACAGTTGCGGAGCATCCAGCGGAGACTGCTGAGGATTCCGCTGCTTCTTCCAATTCAGCATCGCTATCCGACGCTGCTGTGACTGCTGCTCCAACTTCTGGCGACGAAAACAGCACTTCAGAGCCAGCCAAGCCCATTAAAGAGGAGAAGCCCCCAGCCGCTGCAACTGATGATTTCGCGTCCGCATTGGAGACGTTCACCACGGAAAGCCGGGAGGCGGTCAGCGAAGACAACGTGCTCAAAGGCACGGTGCTGAAGTTAACCCCCACCCACGTAGTCGTCGATATTGGCGCCAAGTCGGAAGGAATGCTGCCACTGTCGGAAGTGCTCGATCATGAAGGTAAGCCCAGGTTTCAGCCCGGTGACGAGATTGACGTCATGCGGGACAAGGGTGAAGCCGAAGAGGGTTACATTAATCTCTCCCACCAGAAGGCGCGGCGGCTGCGCGCGTGGGATGAAATCGAAAAAGCATACAACGAAAAGAAACCGATCCAGGCGCAGGTAATTGAGCGCATCAAGGGCGGCCTGACAGTCGATATTTTGGGAGCTCGCGCATTCCTCCCCGGCTCACAGATGGACTTGCGCCCCGTGCGCAATCTGGATGCGGTCAACGGCCAGATGATCGAAGTCGCGGTTATTAAGCTCAATAAAAAGCGGGGCAACATCGTAGTTTCACGTAAGCAGTTATTAGAAGAAGAGCAGAACGAAAAGCGATCGCAGACCCTGGAGCACATGGAAGAAGGCGCGATCCTGACCGGCGTGGTTAAGAATTTGACCGAGTACGGCGCATTCGTTGACATGGGCGGCATTG
>JAFAWN010000013.1 GCA_019241735.1 Terriglobales bacterium | reverse complement strand
CGACGCCGTTTTTGAAAAACTGAAGGCGCGCTACGACGCCAAGGAACAGCTGATCGGACCTGATGCCATGCGCTATCACGAGCGCATGATCATGCTCAGCGTGATTGACTCGCAGTGGAAAGACCATCTCCGTGACATGGACCACCTGAAAGAGGGGATCAACCTGCGCGGCTATGGGCAGCACGATCCTCTGGTTGAGTACAAGCGCGAATCTTTCGAGATGTTCGAAGCCATGATGACGCGCTTTCAGGAGGATACTGTCCGCTATCTGTACCTGATGCAAATCCTGGAACGACCGGATGCCGCTGGCCCGCCGCCCCCCAGCCGCCCCGTGTCAGATGCTGGGTCCGCCGCCGTTAGAGCCGCTGGTGATGGAAATGGCAGGCGGCCGTCCAGGGCAGTGGCAACCTCCGTTGATGAAATTGAGGAGGCGTTTCAGCGCCGCAAGCGTCGCGAGCTGGATGCGGCTCGCATGTCGGGATCAGGAGACCTGCAGCAGGTGCAGCAAGTAGTGCGCGGGGCGGCGAAAATTGGACGTAACGATCCCTGTCCGTGCGGCTCGGGAAATAAATACAAGAAGTGCTGCGGTCGGTAGTCGAATTCTTACTGCGTCTTTTTCTTGAGCACGAACGCTTTAACCACGATGTTGTTCGGCTGTACCCCCACCGGAATTAACGTCAGCAGGGAATACTCAGTCGGCTCCAGTTTTGTCGCCGTCCGCCTTTGCATCACGGTCACATCGCCAGACTCCGAGTCCACTATCAGTAAATAATTTTGGTTCTGCGACAGAGCGAGTCCATCCGGGTGCCTTCCCACCCCGAAGGACCCAATCAATTTCCCCAGATCAATGTCGTAGACTGCAACCGTATTCGAGGCGAAGTTGCTGACGTACAGCCGGGTGTTGTCGGCGGCCACAACAGCCCGGGCGGGATGGGTCCCAATCAAATAGCTTCCACTAACCTCATTGGTCGCGGTTTCGATGATCGAAATGCTGTTGGAGTCGAAGTTACATACCATTAATTCGCCGCCATCCGGCTTCAATGCCAGGCTCGCCGGTGTCTGACCGACGTCCAGCAGGGCCAGAAGCATACCGCGAGTCAAATCAATTGACGCCACCTGTGCGGACCCCCCGCAAGCGACGAATGCCTTGCTGCTGTCCGGAAGTATGGCAATGTCTTCGGCCTGCGGACAATCGGGAATCGTTCCCCGAACCTTAAGTTGCCTCGCGTCAATCAGCGAAATAGTGCCATCGCCGCGATTGCTCACCACAACGGTTCCACCATCGGGGGACACCCGCGCCAGGCCCGGGGATGCGCCCACGCGAACGTTGCCTATCAAAATTCGCCGGTCGAGGTCGATAACAGAAACATTCGACGAACCGGAATTAGCAACATAAGCGCGTTGGCCATCAGACGATACGTCGATGAAATAAGGCCGCGCATGTACGCCAATAGTGGCAACTACGGCATTTTGTTCAGCGTCAATAATGCTGATATTGCTCGATCCCGTATTCGCTACATAGACCTCGTTTCTCTTACTGTTGGCTGCAAGCCCGGTCGGCTCGCTTCCCACCTTGATAGTCTTGGCAGATTGAAAAGTTCTGAGGTCTATTACTGTGACTGTGTTGCTCTTGCCATTGGTGACGTACGCATATTCGCGATAGGAGGGGCCGTAATTCGGGAGCTCGCGCGGCCGGAAATATAACCATCCCAGCGCCGCCAGGATCGGGCAGAGGACAACGAAGAGAAGGACTTTTCTCAATTAACGACCGCTATAACGAACAAGCAAGAGTATCAGAGAGGAGTTCGCGCGACACTTCTAGGAGCTGGAGCACAGACGTCACCGAGTAGAGAGCGCCGCCGCTGGCGCGCGCCTTGGAACCGCTGCCAACGTTCTTCCAACAACAGGAGCGATTTGCCGGACCTGTTTCATGAGTTCGTCAAACTGATCGGGATAGAGCGACTGCGCTCCGTCGGAAAGCGCCTTATCAGGATTGTTGTGTACTTCTACCATCAACCCGTCGGCGCCCACTGCAACTGCAGCGCGGGATAGTGGAGTTACTTTGTTCCGCTTTCCGGTGCCGTGGCTGGGGTCCACAATGATCGGCAGGTGACTTAATCGTTGCACCGCGGGAATCAAGCTCAAATCCAGCGTGTTTCTGGTGTGATCGGCGAATGTCCTTACGCCGCGTTCGCACAAGATGACGTCATAGTTGCCCTCGCTCATCACATACTCGGCCGCCATCAGTAATTCTTCCAGCGTCGCAGACATGCCGCGTTTTAGCAGTACTGGTTTCTTAGCGCGTCCAGCAAGCTTCAGCAAAGCGAAGTTCTGCATGTTCCGCGCCCCGATTTGAATAATGTCCGCATATTGTGCGGCCAGAGCGAGCGATTCGTGATCAACCGCTTCAGTGGCTACGGCCATGCCGAACCTTTCG
>JAFAWN010000482.1 GCA_019241735.1 Terriglobales bacterium | reverse complement strand
GATTACCGGTGCCTCCGGCGAAAATTACGACGCGGTCTTTTTCAAGATGGCGGATGGCGCGTCGCCGTATGAAGGGCTCGGCCACCTGGTTCATCTCAATCGCAGATTGTACCCGGGTATACACACCCTGCTTTTCGAGCGCGTCCTGTAATGCCAGCGCATTAATCACGGTGGCGAGCATGCCCATCTGGTCGGCGGACACGCGATCCATTTCCTTGGCCTGCTCCGCCACACCGCGGAAGAAATTTCCCCCGCCAACGACGATGGCGATCTGGACTCCGAGAGACTTCACGTCCGCCAATTCTTCGGCAATTTCGTGAATGCGGAAGGGATCCACTCCGAATCCCTGGTTTGCCGCCAGAGCCTCGCCGGAGATCTTGAGCAAGATACGTTTGAAGACTGGGGACATATCCATACGCAGTCTATCGCCGTGCATCACTGACTGCCGGCTATAGGGAGATCAAGCTTCTTCGGTTTTCGGTTCGAGCCTGGTAGTGGCCACAGTTTCAGCGTCGTCGCCAACTTTAAACCGCGCGAACCTTCGCACCGCAATGTTCTCCCCAAGTTTGCCGATCTTGATCGCGATAAGTTGAGCGATCGAGATAGTCTGATCTTTAATGAATGGCTGCTCGAGCAAGCAAACATCCTCATAGAACTTCCCCATCTTCCCCTCGACGATTTTCTCCACCACCTGCGGAGGCTTCCCGGTTTTCGCAGCCTGGCTGCGATAAATGTCGGCTTCGCGCTCGAAGGCTTGTTTGGTCACGTCCTCCTTGCGGACGAACGTCGGGTTGGTGGCCGCGATGTGCATCGCAATGTCATGCACGAGCTCTTTAAAATCCTGGGTGCGGGCGACGAAATCGCTCTCGCAGTTCACTTCCACCAGCACACCAATCTTACCGCCGGCGTGGATGTAACTCTCGACCGCACCCTCGCTGGTCACTCGCGCCGATTTCTTGGCGGCCACGGAGAGGCCTCTCTTGCGCAGCACTACTACCGCCTGCTCCATGTCGCCTTTGGCTTCAGTCAAAGCCTGCTTGCAGTCCATCATCGGTGCCCCAGTTTTTTCCCGCAAATCCTTTACTTGGGAAGCGGAGATGTTGGAGCGGTTGTTATCGCCTGATTTCGAGTCAGAAGTTGTTGACATACGGGGATCAGTCCTATTCGCGTGACAAAATTTTACCCGCGGCGCACACGCGGCGCGGGTGTGATTAGTTCAGAAGAATGTAACCTGCAATGCTCTACTTGCGTTCCAGCAAAACTTCGGAGGTTTCGGCCGGCGGCTCCTCGGCCGCTACAGCCGGCTGCTTGCGCACCCCGCCACCCAGCAGGTCTTCCATGCTGAGGTCCTCGGTGCCGGCGTCCGCAGGGGAAGAGCCCCCCTCCGCAGACGCTGCAGCCTCAGCGTCAGCGGCAGCCTGCGCGGCCTCCCGAGCGCCAGCCGCGGCAGAAATTTCGGCGTCGCGTTTGTCGTTCATGAACTGCGATCCTTCCGCGACCGAATCCGCGATTTTTGACGCAAACAGGCGGATGGCACGTAAGGCATCATCATTGCCGGGAATAACATAATTCACTTCGCTGGGATCACAATTCGTGTCCACCACCGCGACCACCGGAATCCCCAACTTCCGGGCTTCGCGCACCGCGATCTGTTCCTTATTGGAGTCGATTACAAAAATCGCATCTGGCAATCTGGTCATGTTCTTGATTCCGGCCAGGTTCGCCTGCAAATGCTTGCGCTCTCGTTCCAGCTTGATCACTTCTTTTTTGGGCAGCAGCTCATAGCGGCCATCGGTGGCCATCTCATCCAGTTCCTTGAGGCGCTTGACCGATTTTTGCACGGTAACCCAATTGGTGAGCAGCCCTCCCAGCCAGCGCTGGTTCACATAGAATCCGCCGCACCGCGTGGCCTCTTCCGCAATCGCGTCCTGCGCCTGGCGCTTGGTCCCAACAAACAGCACGATCTTGCCCTGCACGGCCAAATCCTGCACAAATTTCGACGCCTCTTTGAACATCTTGAGGGTCTTTTGCAAATCGATAATGTAGATGCCATTGCGTTCCCCGAAAATGTATTCCTTCATCTTCGGGTTCCAGCGTTTGGTCTGATGCCCGAAGTGAACACCTGCTTCGAGCAGCTCTTTCATGGTGATGTTAGCCAATTAACCTCCTTATTTGATCTGCATCCGCCGCTTGCCAGCGGCCGCTGCGGATTGCCTTTCCCGGCCTTGTGGGCGGGTACGGGAAGAATTAAACATCTGAAGCTTAGCGCTTGCTGTACTGGAAGCGCTTGCGGGCGCCCTTTTGCCCGTACTTCTTACGTTCTTTGGACCGCGAATCGCGGCTGACCATGCCTTCAGCTTTGAGCTTCTTGCGGAATTCTATATTGAACAGCATCAGGGCGCGCGCAATTCCGAGTTTCACCGCGTCTGCCTGCCCGTTCACCCCGCCGCCGGTGACCCGGGCGGTGACATTAAAAGTGCCAGAGGTTTCGGTGGACACGAGCGGCTGCCGCGCACTCACCCGCTGCGATTCGGTCACGAAATACTGCTCGAATGCGCGCCCATTGACATTGAACTCTCCGCTTCCTGGACGAAGATACACCCGCGCGATGGCGGCTTTTCGCCGCCCGGTCCCGTAATATTGAACCGCTTCTGCCATTATTCGTCTCCGCGCCAGCTATCTATATGTTGAAAGCCAGCCGCTCACCTTTCGAAAATGTCCGCTCTTATTGCTCCTGGGTCTTAACTGCCAGCAATTCTCTTGCTTCGGGCTTCTGCGCCTGGTGGGGATGATTCTCGCCGCGATAAACATTCAATTTGCTGATCATCTGTTTTCCCAGTTTGCTCTTGGGAAGCATGCGCTGGACTGCCTGCTCCACCACCAATTCCGGCTTGCGGGCAAAGCGCTCGCGGAAATCCTCCGTGCGCAATCCACCAGGATAGCCGGTATAGTGCTGATATTTCTTCTGCTCCGCTTTCATGCCCGTGGTCTTGATTTTTTCCGCATTGCCGACAATCACATGATCGCCGGTATCAAGGAACGTGGTATAGCGCGGGTTTTCTTTTCCCATGAGGATGCGCGCCACCTGGGATGCTAAGCGTCCCAGAGTCTGTCCAGACGCATCTATCAGGTACCATTTGCGAACGATTTCCCCAGCTTTGGGGAAATAGGTTGACATACGAGTCTCCCAGAAATTTTAAAAAGCCCGGAAATAAAAAGAAGACCGCCGACCATCCTGGAGAGTAAAACGCGAGCAGGCCAGGTCAGGCGAGCAACCGCAGGACTTCCAAAGGCTTAAAGATATCGTAGCCCGGCGCGGATTGTCAATCATTTGACCCAATCCTTCCGTAAGCAGCTTCGCACTCTAACTTCAAGACCAAATGGGATAAAATTCAAGTGAGCTGGCACGAAAGCAGCGGATTTCCTGGAGGAGCCCCACAGTGTGGAATCGCGGCAAGACTTCATTAATGGATAGCACGATGGTCCTGATTCTGATTGGCCTGCTGGCTGGTGCAACCTCGGGGCTGATGGTCGGTCTGGTGGCGCTGCGCGCCTTCAGCAGTAGCAGCAGCACTAGCAGCACGTCGTCGGGCGGTTCCTCCAACGCCATCCATTAAATTAACGGTTTCAGCGTGGCCCAAGATGGTGGCCGCCCTCGTTTCTGAGCCAAAATCATTCGTAGGCTAGAGCGTCAATCGGATCCTTCTGCGCGGCTTTGAATGCAGGATATAGCGCTCCCAAGACCGCCCCAACAATAGCTATCGCGGTTGCACTAAGAATCCACCCTCCGGTCACTACAACCGGCAGGGTCGGCAGCCGGTACTTTATCCCGCTGCGCGCCGCCAGGCTGAATAAGACCCCCACAACGATCCCTCCCACGGCAAGCAGTACCGTCTCGCGCAAAATTACGCTGACAATATAAAACTTCGAGGCTCCAATCGATTTAAGTATTCCAATCTCACGTGTACGTTCCATCACCGCCGTATACATAGCCTGGAAGATGACAATGAAACCGATTATTACCGAAATCCCAATAACCACATTGATGAAAGTTGAAAGCCCGGGATAGCTGCTGGTTGTCATCATCGACAAATACTCCCGCATGGAACGTACCGAGTAGCCCTCCATACCGGGGATGGTCTTTATCTCCTGCACTACCGCATCGGCATTAGCTGCATCGTCGGCTTTGATATAGAACACCGACGCTTTACCTTCAGCTCCGATCAAATCCTGCAGGGTAGTCATTGGCAGAAACTTACGCGCTCCGCGTCCATGCTCGACGATTCCGGCGACGCGGAATGGATGATTGAGGATTTGTATCGTGGAACCAGTCTTCACGTGCTGCGATTGGGCGAAGTAATCGTCGACCAGGCAATCATTGGGGCCGGAGAAAGCGCCTCCTTGAAGGTAGTGGAAGGGGGTCAACGCCTGGAAACTCCCCAAATCTATGCCGTAAATGACCTCTAGATTTCCCGCGGTCGAAAGCTGCCAGATCACCGGAGAAACAACACTAACGTGCGGTAGTTTTGAGATGATGTTGCCGATCTTGATTGGCATGGGGGCGTTGCTCACCCCGGCCATAAATGACGTGTTCGGCGGCTGTACGATGACGTCGGCGCCGATTCCCGCCTGACGCTGCCGCGCATCGCTCAACATTCCCACTGACAGTCCGACGATCAGCAGAATCAGGGTCACCTCAAGCGCGATTGCAATGATGCTTATAAGCGAGCGGATGGGACGGTGCACCAGGTTGCCGACGATCATTTTGTTCATATTCGTTTATCTTTTTGCCGTGCCAGTCGAAGCGGCCGCGTGGCTCTCTTGAGGGTGGTCAAGGTTGACCAGCTCAGCGCCGGGCGGTTGCTCCAGCGCAAACTTGTCATCCCCCAGCGGTTGGTTTAAATCCAGCTTCACTAAAGCCAGGGTGATGTCGTACTCCTCTGCCGGCCGCCAGATTTCGATTAGCGATGGAAATTTCTGGTCTCCGTAATCCTGATATTTTTCGTAATGCGAATCGGTTGCCAGGTTTCCGGCTTCGTCGTAGATCTGCTGGCGGCGCGGCAGCAAGTCAGTGCGGCTGAAAATAATTTTGCGCGACAGGAACCAGCCGTGATCACCTTTGCGGATGATCTCAATCTGGTAGCTGGGCTGTTGTACCTGATGGCCTTTCGTGTCCGTCAGGATTTCAAAGTCATTTTCCATCA
>JAFAWN010000167.1 GCA_019241735.1 Terriglobales bacterium | reverse complement strand
GCTGTCCTTGCGTACAACCGCTGCTACCGCGCCATTCAGGAGGGCTTGGTCTACGAAGTCGTGCCCATCCATCCGCTCGCCCTTGACGGCAAAGAAAAGCTCTCCCGGATTTATGGTGCGCGAGTCGATGGAGTATCCGGCGGCTAGCGCGCCGGGGTCGAAGGGCCCGCCCATGGCGCTTTGCTCGAATTCGCCAGTGTCAGAGACGAATCCCGCGATTCGCGAAAGGGGAAGCTTCATGACTTTGCCGGAATGGCGTGATGACTCTCGCAGTCGTATCCGGCGTCGTGCAACATCTGCTCAGCGACCTCCACATCATTAAAGGGTAGTGAGCCTTGGCCGGTAACTTGCACTTTTTCGTGACCCTTTCCCGCAATCAGGACAATGTCGGCCGCGGAAGCCTCGCGAATGGCGATAGCTATTGCCGTCTTGCGGTCTGGCTCTATTCTATATTTCGCATTGCACCGTTGCAGCCCGACGAGCGCATCGTTAATGATTGCCAGCGGGTCCTCGCCGCGCGGATTGTCTGATGTGAGCACGACGAAATCGCTGCCTCGTCCCGCAGCCTCGCCCATCAATGGACGTTTGGAACGGTCCCGGTCTCCGCCGCACCCGAACACGGTTATAACCCGGCCTCCTCTATTCTGCTGGTTGACGAAATCGCGCGCCAGTGCGGTCAAATTTCGTAACGCGTCGTCGGTATGGGCATAGTCCACTGCGACGGTAAAGGGCTGGCCGCAGTCCACGCGTTCAAAGCGCCCGGGCACTCGTCTCAGGTTCGAAATTCCCCTCGCAATCGCCGGCAGGTCGCAACCTCGCGCGTAAGCTGCCGCCGCCGCTGCAAGCATATTGTGAACATTCACTTTGGCAACGAGCTTCGAATGAATAGGGATATTGCCATCGGGAGCGACTAAATCAAACCGTGCGCCGCTTTGAGTAACTTCCAGCGGCCCCGCATGGAAGTTTCCTTCCTTCAATCCATAGGTGAAGACTGGCGTGTTTAGTTTGGTTGACATCTCCAGCAAGCGCCGGCCGTATTCATCATCAACATTCACGACCGCGGCGCGTGGCGGATCGGCGCCGCATCCCTGAAATAGTCGCTGCTTGGCGGCAAAATACGCATCCATGCTGCTGTGATAATCGAGATGGTCGCGGGTGAGATTGGTAAACACCGCAACGTCGAACCGGAATCCATTCACTCTCTCCTGCGTCAGCGCGTGGGAGGAAACTTCCAGCACCGCCTCGGCAGCGCCATCTTCCACAGCGTCGGATAGCAATCGGTTTAATTCCAGAGATTCAGGAGTGGTGTGCGGTGCTGCCAAAATCTTCCCCGCGATGTGATATTCGATCGTTCCGAAAAGCGCACATTTTCGCCCCGCTGCGGCAAGAATCGATTCCACCAGGAAAGCACTGGTGCTCTTCCCGTTGGTTCCAGTGATACCGGTAAGGGCCAGCCGGGTCGCCGGATGTCCGTAAAGGTTGGCACTAAGCCGGGCGAGCGCGCGGCGTCCGTTCACAACCACAGCCCACGCGACTTGAGGACGTACCGCCTCTTCCGGTGAATCCGTGACTACCGCGGCCGCGCCCGATGCGATTGCAACATCAATAAATTTGTTGCCGTCGGCAGTCTCGCCGCGGACTGCGACGAAAACGTCTCCGCTTTTTATCTTTCGCGAGTCGTACTGCAATCCCGTAACGTTTGGATTACCGGCCCTGGAGATAACTTCTCCGCCCTCTAAAACTTCCAGGAATGTCATTGGGGTGATTATTCCACTGGAAAGGGTGTACGCGAGCTCTCAGCGCCCGAAATGCACCATTACCTTGGATCCTGCGGGCACATGCGAACCGGGAGGGGGTTGTTGTCCTTGAGCCAGTCCGTTTCCTGCGGCTTCTAGGTCGAGACCGGAACCTTCCGCAGTTTCTATCGCTTGCCGCAAACTTTTACCAATAAACGACGGGACTAAAATCCCTCCTCCGCCGGCATCGAGCACAACTGTCGCCCCGCCGTCCGATGCGAGCGCGGCATGAGTGGGAGGACTTGGAAGTGAACTGGACGGCTGAAGGATCGGTCCGGGTGCCGCCGTCGATTGGCGCAATGAGGCCGGAGTAACTCCCAGTCCGGGAAGATCACTTCCCATCGTCGCACCCGCGGTCTGGTGAGCAAGGTTGACTGGCGCCGCAACTGGAGTCGGACTGGCATCCTCAGCCACTTCCAGGCTCGCGCCCAGATGGTCTGGTGAGTTCTCGGCCAGATCATCCTGCTTCGTCTCACGACGAGTCATCAACACTTGGCGGTTCTGCGGCAGATCGACATCATGCGCGACGTGCAGGTATTCCAGGACTTGCTGGGATACGCGCTGAAACACCGGCGCAGATACCTGGCCCCCCTGATGCAAACCCGCGGGCGAATCAAGTATGACGGCCACAGTGATTGCCGGATTGTTAATGGGCGCGAACCCCGCAAACGACGCCACGTATTTTGTTCTGGAATAAGCCCGCGTCGCGGGGTCCACTTTTTGAGCAGTGCCAGTTTTCCCCGCCGACGAATACCCTTCCAGAATCGCCTTGCGTCCCGTGCCCTCCAGCACAACATCCTGCATCATCTGCTTCACTTCAGCGGCAGTCATGGTGGAGAGCACCCTGCGCTCCGCCGCGGGATGAAAAACAACCGTTCGCGGCGTCGTTTGCGGCTCCGTAGTGGCAGCCACGATGCGCGGCGCTACCCATACGCCATCGTTGGCAATGGTGGATACCAACCCGGCCAACTGGATCGGGGTAATTCCAATCTCCTGGCCCATGGCGATGGCGCCAATCGAGACCTTTGACCACCGGCTTACCGGCTTCGCCAGCCCTCTGGTCTCGCCGGGCAATTCGATACCAGTTGGCTGTCCAAATCCAAACGCGCGAATGTACTTATAGAATCGATCCTCTCCGAGCCGCAGCGCGATCTTGATTGCTCCCACATCACTGGAATTGGCCAGGATCTTCGTAACCGGCAGCAACCCATACGCCTTATGATCGCGAATGCGCATGCCGTTGATCACGATTGAGCCCATCTGGCAATCGAAGACCTCATCCGGGCGAGTCAACTTCTCCTCCAGGGCGGCAGCGATCGTCACCAGCTTAAATGTCGATCCCGGCTCGTAAACATCGCTCACAGCATGGTTTTTTAGACTTTGCGGCGCAACTTCCCGCGAGAGATTAGGATTAAACGTCGGACGGTTGGCTAGGGCTAAAATCTCGCCGGTATGCGGATTCTCCACGACGATCGTGCCCGTCTCGGCATGCGTCTCCCGCATCGCCGCATCCAATTCATGCTCCGCTATGTATTGAACTTTTTCGTCGATAGTGAGAACCACGTTCTCGCCAGGCGATGGCTGCTTCTCCACGCTGCCAAACCACCGTCGCCGCGCATCCACGGAAACAATCACGCGTCCATCGACGCCGTGAAGTTTCTCGTCGTATTGGTGCTCAATCCCTCCCAACCCCGCGTCATCCATGCCCACATATCCCAGCACCTGCGCACCCAGTTCTCCCTTGGGGTAAAAACGTTTCGGCTCCTTCTGGAAGTAGACCCCCCGCAGATGGAGAGCGCGGACCCGGTCGGCGATGCCGGCATCCCCTTTTCGCGCTATCCAGCAGAAATTTGGGCTGGCATTGCAGCGTGAGAACAACTCGCGGGGATCGGCTTTCGTGATTCGAGCCAGCAATGCAGTGGTGACTGGTAAATCGTGAATCTCTGACGGGATGGCAAACACCGAGTCCACAGAGACCGACATGGCTAGTTCATGCCCAGCCCGGTCGTAGATGACCCCGCGCTGGGCTGAGACCGCTTCGGTGCGTTGCTGCTGATGCCGGGCCTTCAGCGCGAAGGTGCCGTAGCTGAAAATTTGCAGGTAAACCAGCCGCGCGCAAATTGCGGCGCACCACAACAATAGAATCACAGCTACGTAGGAGACGCGGGAGGTTTTGCTATTGCGGGATTGGTTCGGAGTCATGCACTGGCTCAGATGAGAAATTCTTTTGCAGAGCGGATGCGGCTCCTTTTTACTGTGAAGCAATCGAAACCAGATTAAGTTGACGCCCGAAATTACCAGGCCTTACCGCGTGCCGGAAATTACCGCAACCGCCGTAACACTGGCCAAAACGGGGGCTGTCGCCACATCTGCCGACGGCGTTTCCAGGCGCATTACCTGGCCTGCCTGTGGAGACTGTAAGCCCAACTGGCGCGCCAATGTATCAATCCGTTCCGGATCTCGCAGCCGGGCTTCGTCTAATCGCAGGTCGCGGTTTCTCTTCCCCAGTTCATCGCGCTGAGCCCGCAAGGACTCGATCTTGTATCCATATTCGACGGACTTAAAATGCTGCCACGCATACGTCATGACAAGCATGAAAAGCAGACACATCGCCATGCCGAACAGTTTCATCTCCCGCTGTCTTCGCGGATCTTCGACTTTAACCAGACGTGAGTTATCGATTGCCTTGGTGAAATAAACCTCGGGAGTGCCAAACCAGCATGATTTCTCTGGAGAAGAAGAATTAGGGCCAACAGCCAGGGTAGCCATCTAAGCGACCTCGGCCAGGGCGTCAAGTTGGGCCAATTCCCGTTGCGCCACCGCGTACCAGTAATTCAGCCTTTGCTTTTGAGAGTCTGTAAGTTCGTGGACTTCCTGCTCCGCGCGTTCTACTGTCGCAAAAAGTCTTTCAATTAATGTTCCTGTGTACATTACCCACCCCCATTTATGAATTCGAAACTTCTAAAGTCTTTCGGCCGCGCGCAATTTAGCACTGCGCGCCCGGCTATTGCGGACTACCTCTTCAGCCTCCGCCACCACCGGTTTTTTAACTAACAAGCGGTAAATTCCACTCTTGGCGCCGTCTCGGAGAGCGTCTTTTACTATGCGGTCTTCCAGCGACTGAAAGCTGATGATTACCAGCCGCCCGCCGCTCTTCAACAACTGCGGCGCCGCACTGAGCAACGCCTGCAAGTGATTTAACTCGTCGTTTACGAAGATTCGGATTGCCTGGAAAGTTCGGGTCGCCGGATGAATCTTTCGCTCTGCCGGATTCATTGGCCGGGCCGCGGCCGATATGATTTCCGCGAGTTGCGCGGTATTTCCTATCGGTCGCGACCGGACAATGGCTCTGGCGATTCTCCGCGACCTCCTTTCGTCTCCGAATTCGTAAATCAGATTGGCGAGTGTGACCTCGTCGCTCTGATTTACCACCTGTTCGGCGGTCGGTCCCGATTGCGGATTCATCCGCATGTCGAGAGGGCCTTCCGCCTGAAAACTGAAACCGCGCGCGGGGTCGTTCAGCTGCAAACTACTGACCCCCAGATCCGCAAGGATCCCGTCAACGCTGCTTGCTCGCTGAGAATTCGCTGAATCGCCCATCGTCCCGTGGATCAAAGTTATCGTAGGCCAATCGCGTGCGCTGCCATCCCGAGCAAGGCTTGCGGGATCTTGCGTCAATCTTTGTTGCGCAATTTCCAGCGCCGCAGGATCTTTATCGAAGCCAATCAAATGTCCCGGTGCGCCGAGGCGTTTTGCGATTTCGAAACTGTGCCCGCCCAGCCCAACCGTGGCGTCGATATACCTCCCGCCGCGCTTGATATTTAAGAACTCGATCGCTTGCTGTAAAAGAACCGGAACATGGCCACTTTCCCGTTTCCCGCCATGCCCACCCCGCTCGGGGATGTCTGTCAAACTTTCCGCCACTAGATGCCCAGCTTGTCGAGCGTGCTCTCATCCTCAGGCGTGAATTGCTGTTCTTCGATCTGCCTACGGAAGGCCTCCAGATTGCGCACTTCCAGGTACCGCAAATTGCCCAATACCGCGACCTCGCCCTTGATCTGCGCCGCATCGCGCAGCAACTGCGGAATCAGCAGCCGTCCCTGGCCGTCCATCTCCACCAGCTGCCCGTAATAATTCACCCGCTCCAGAAACTTCTTTTTGGCGGGATTGAAGGTTGAAAGCGCCGCCAGCTTCTGCTCGATCCGCTCCCACTCCTCGAAGGGATACACTTGAGCAACCTTCCCATCCAGGCTGGTAATGTAAAATTGTGCGCTGTAGCGCTCGTCGATCACGCGCTTGAATTCCGCGGGAACCTTCAGCCGCCCTTTTTCGTCTACGCGAGTTGGGTGATTTCCGCGAAACATTTGCCGGGCCCCTTAATGGGCCGAAAAATCTTCTTGCTGCCACAACCGCAACGAGGGAGGTGAAAAAAGCGAAAATGGCGTCCGTTTCGGATTCGTTAGGGCTGTTTTTCGGGGTGTCAGCTGCAAAATCCACTGGCGCCTCTCGCACTGCCAATCTCGCCCACGTCCTTAACTTGTTTGACCACTTTCTACCACTTTTGTCCACAGTTTACGCCTAACTCTTTTATTGTCAATATTAAAGTTATAGGTGATCATTGTGAGACGCAGGCAGTTTTGAAAACCACAATAAATTGTGGTTTGCACTCTAGGTCACCGCTATAGGAGGGGTTTACAGCCTTGGTTCAAGGGACCTAAGTTTCGCCCTTTGTTCGCTTTAGAGCCTGCCTTCGGGGTTTGCTATGAATCGGGGGAGTTCCAGGACATGGAAATTCTAACGACCGGGGAGGCCCGGCGCAATCGACTACTGTACTTTCACCGTCACCGTTGCCGTCGTTCTTCCATATTGATTGGTCACATAGAGCGTGTAAGCGGTGGTTTGTTTCGGGGCGACAATCACGCTGTTCCCCCGGATGGCTCCCACTTGCGGCGACACAATCACATACTTTGCGTGGCTCACGCTCCAACTGAGGGTGACCGGCTGTCCGGGTGAGATGGATGATGGGTTTGCCGTAAAGCTGCTCACTAATGGCGCCGGGCCTTGCGGAACATTACCCGGGGTGTAAATCGGATTCATGGCCACCACTTCAAAAGCCGCAGCCGGCACCTGCTTCAACGTTCCCAGGTCATCGTTATTCCAGCGATTGTCCGGATCCCCTCCCAAAAACATTGAGCTGCCATTGTCCGCCATGATCATCCCGTATTTTTTTAATCCTGCGAGGATAACTTGGGCCTGAGTGGGGAAGGTGGAGATATCGTAGCTGGCTTTCAGCCGCATGCGCATTCCCATAGGAGCTGCCAGTGAATTTGAGGAATTGGCGGCCCAGTGTGACGCGGGCGGCACAAAAGCCTGGCGGCTGGACTGCAAAGTGAACCGCAAGGCATGCCGGATTTCTCCGCTCGCTACTTCGTCGTAACGCGCCAAGCCAGGAAAAATCGGCAACCCCGCTGCATCCGCGGATGTCCAGGTATAAGGCCGCGGTTCGTCGTCGAGCAGGTCCCAAACCGCCGCTGACGCGGCATTCCAGCTGCCATTTTTTACCGTATGCGCTCCATAAAGTTCATACAGCCAGCAGTTGTCGCGATCGAGCACCAGCACATGGCGGTCGCCATTCCCCGGGTTGGGATAGCCCTCGATCGGCGCATTGTGCGGAATCGGCATCGGTCCGGGATCGCTCTCGTCCCCGTAGGCGGTGAATTTGATATTCACGAATGGAGATCCGCTGACCACGGTGTAAGGAATACCCATCGTCGAGCCCGCATACTTCCCAGCTCCAAAGTCGGGATGTAGTGGAGTATTTTGGCCAATAAAGTTAACGATTGCGTCCGAAGTCGGATCGACAGGTGAGTTCGAAATGTCAAGGTTCCACGCGTTATCCGCAGCGAATGGGCGAAAGCCTCCCAGGCTGGCCTCCTGCCCCAGGCTCATCACTCCACAGGGATTCGTTTGGCCGAAAACTGAAGACAATGCGCAGGAAAAGAAGAACATTACAAAGGCTGCAATTCGCGAAGATGTTCGCATCTGAGACCTCATCGTGTGGGCTTCGATCTGAAAGAAAAGTTAGCACGCTGCCTGAGTTGGAGTCGCACACGGAAGTACAGATTGCGGGGCGGCGTACAGCCTGCGGGAACCGTGTCCTCTTTTCTATGAATCACTACAAACACGCTAATCGGCGGGGAAGCGACTAAGCGTCGATAGGCGAAAACCCGGCGAACTTCGGTGCAACTCTTTAGTGTTATTGACGCTGCCCTTTCGGTTCCGTACTCTGTGGTGTGGAAATGAAAACCATCGAGACCACTCGCCTGCGAGTTGCCGACGACATTACTCAGTTAGTCGGCGAAACGCCCATGCTCCAACTGAAGCGCCTGGCAACCCCAGATTCAGCGAGCGTGTTTGC
>JAFAWN010000043.1 GCA_019241735.1 Terriglobales bacterium | reverse complement strand
GGCACTGATCCCATGAAGAAACTGGTTGCCCCGCGGGTGGTTTCAACCGTCTTCATGCTGTTTTTTCTGACTATTGTTTCCGATTTGTTAGGCCTCATTGGCGGCGCAGCAGTTTCCACCCTGCTCATAGGACTGGATTCGCATCAATACTGGAGCTCGGCGTGGCAGTCGCTGGTTTTCCAGGATGTCTTTACCGGTTTGGCTAAGCCGGTGCTTTTTGGATTTATTATCTCAACAATCGGGTGTTATTACGGCATCTCGGCGCGCGGTGGCACCCAGGGCGTAGGCCGCGCCACGACGCAGGCAGTGGTGGCATCTTCCGTTTTTATCCTGCTGGTGGATTTCTTCGCGACCAAGTTTCTGCTGGCCGTGTTTGGGTATCACTGAGCATGGTCTCGCCTCCAAGCGCCCTCGAAAAGCCCGCGTCGTCCTCCTCCGCTCCTCTCTCGCAAGTCATCCAGTTCAGTGACGTCTCGTTAGCTTTTGAAGACAAGCAGGTGCTGGACGGAATTACATTCAATCTAAACCGCGGTGAAACCAAAGCTATTTTTGGCGTGGCGGGGTCGGGCAAGAGCACGATACTCAAGCTGGCGCTGGGATTGTTGAAGCCGGACTCCGGATCGATTCTTGTGCTAGGCGAGGATGTAACTAGCATGCCGGAGCAGCAGCTTTTCGAGCTGCGCGGAAAAATTGGCATGGTATTTCAGGAAAGCGCGCTATTCGACTCGCTTACAGTTAGAGAAAACGTCGCGTTTCGCCTCATGGAAAAGGGGGAGACCTCGGAGGCTGAAATTGAGCGCCGGGTGCGGGAAGCCTTAAGTTTTGTGGAACTCGAAGACAAAGTGGATTTATTTCCTTCCGAGCTTTCCGGCGGAATGCGGCGGCGGGTGGCAATCGCCCGCGCCATTATCACGCAGCCGGAAATCCTGCTTTATGATTCTCCTACCGGCGGACTCGATCCCGTTACTTCGACCACGATCGTTGAATTGATTGTGAAGCAGCGCGATGTTTACAAGACCAGTTCGCTCATGGTCACTCACCGTCTCCAGGATGCGTTTACCATGGCCACGCACTATTTCGATCGTAAAGCCAATCAGATGCGGAGGCTTGGGGCGGGTACGCGCGCAGAGGTCCCCATCTCTTTCCTGCTATTGCGGGAAGGGAAAGTGATCTTCGACGGCGACGCGCAGGAACTCGCCGCCTCGAAAGACGAATATATCCGCGAATATATTTCCTAAGCTGATTGTAGGTACTAGGCTTTGGCCGACCCCGTTTTTGACATGCGGCGGGCGACGTTGGCCTGGGTGCGCTGCAATTGTTCGCGGCCTTTTTCGGTGCTGTTAATCAGATCCTCGATACGGACGAAGAAGGTTGGGCTCACCTGTTCCCGCAGTTCCTTCAGGTATGGCTTAACTTTGGCGTAAATGAGAAACATCTCGCCGGCAAAACTAGGCTCAAGAAAGAGGTCCCGGTTGAGAGCGCCGTGTTCCACCAGAGACGCTGCCATGCTCCAGTATCCGGCGAGCTGGCGAAACCAGTTATTCTCCTGGCCTCCAAGATCCTGGGCAATCTTGATAATGTCGCCGGCGTTCTCCGGCCAGAAGGTTACCACCCACCAGTTACGCGCCTTGCGCATTTCGGCTTCGCGGCGCAAATCATAAAGTTTGAGGATCAGGTCGGCATCGGTTGCGGTAGCTTGACTAGACATTCAGAACCTCCAAAAGTGGATTAGTTTAATTGCAAGTGACCTTTTAGGCTTGTGAAGCGCCAGTCACGGAAGGCTTGTCTGGTGCTGGAAGTTCCACTGGAATCGGCCGTTCGTAATCGCATTCCTTGTTGGCGCAGGCGATGACCGGTCCTGATTTAAGAAATTTCTCCACCAGGTATTCCTTGCCGCAGCTGGGGCATTTCTCCGCCAGCGGTTTGTTCGCAGAAGTGAATTTGCACTTGGGATAATTGCTGCATCCGTAAAAAGTATTACCTTTGCGCGCCCGCTTTTCGACCAGTTCTCCGTCTTCGCATAGCGGGCATTTAACGCCGATGAAATTTTGTTTGATGTACTTGCACTCGGGATAGCCGCTGCACGCGGTGAATTCTCCAAATCGGCCATGGCGGATCATCATGTTGCGCCCGCACTTGGGGCAGGCCTCGTCCAGTGGGATATCCGGGACTTTCTTGCCCTGATCCAACCGCCGCGTGGTCTTGCAATCCGGATAGCCGGTGCAGGCCATGAACTGACCAAAGCGTCCGCGCTTCAGCACCATGACCCGCCCGCAATTCTCGCAATACTCCTCTTGCGTGGTTTCCTGTACGTCGGCGGAATCAAGATCGGGCAGATTTATTGGATTCTCTTTGGTGAAAGTGCAACTCTCGGGGTTCTCTTTATCATAGGAACTGCACGCATAGAAAGAACCATGCTTGCCCCATTTAATTACCAGCGGAGACTTGCACAGTTCGCAGAGTTCATCGGTCGGCTTCTCCATCCGCTTGACGTTTTCCATGTGCTTCTCGGCGTAGCGGAGGTCTTTCTGGAATTTCTTGTAGAACCCGCCCAGGGTGTCAGTCCACTTTTCGGTGCCATCTTCGATGTTGTCCAGTTCTTCTTCCAGGCGAGCGGTGTACTGAATATCAAAAATGTCAGGGAAATTTTCGACCAGCAGATCGGTGACCACCAATCCGATCTCCGTAGGGGTAAACTTTCCGCCCAGCTTCTGAACATATTGCCGTTCCTGGATGGTGCTCAAGATGGCGGAATAGGTGGAAGGGCGTCCGATTCCCCGTTCTTCGAGTTCCTTGACCAGCGAGGCTTCGTTGTAACGCGGCGGCGGTTCGGTGAAGTGTTGCTCCGGCTTTAACTGCAGCAGCGACAATTTCTGCCCGGGCTCGAGCGGTGGCAGCTTGTGCTTTAATTCTTCCTCTTCTTCGTCTTTAGTGTCCTTCGACTCTTCGTAAACTTTAAGGAAGCCGTCAAATTTGAGCACGGAGCCGGTGACACGGAACCAAAATGTTTCCGATTTTGAGCGGGCGTCTATATCCACCGTGGTTTGGTCAAACACGGCGGGCGTAATTTGCGAGGCCACAAAACGTTGCCAGATCAATTTGTAAACTTTGTATTCATCCTCTTTTAAATACTGCTTGATCTCGTCAGGGTGCCGCATGAC
>JAFAWN010000311.1 GCA_019241735.1 Terriglobales bacterium | reverse complement strand
ATTTCTACCCCATCAACTTTTATGACACGCGCGAGGGCGAACCACGCGACAGCACCGCTCCTGGCTCCCCGACTTGCCGGTTGAACGGGGTCATGAACGCCGTCGAGTTGGACGTGGGCAACCTGCGGCGCTGGCTTTTGGGACAGATCGGCGCCAGCGGTACGAATGTGAATTTCACCAATCAGAACGGTTACGTACTTTATTTTTCAGACCGGCGGGGAATGATGCCCAATCCCAACGCGCTGCCGGTTGCGAATGTAACCACCGGAGAATACGGATTCGAGGACGTTATTAATTCCGGCGCTGCCAATGGGCTGCCGGATGGAGTCCTGGAACCGCCGTACACTCTCGCCACCTCTCCTGAAGACGTGGATGGAAATGGCATACTTGACGTATGGGGCGCTGCCAATGTGGGAGACGGTCTGCAGAAGAACACCGTAGCCACGCCCAATACCTGGGGGCCGTACACACAGATCGACTGCATGAATGGCGGCCGGCAAAACTGGGTATCGGGTGCAAGACACGTCCTAAAAGTTGTGGACGGAAGCTTAGGCAATCTTCCCCGGCGGCTGGACAATGGTCTTGGCGGATTCACCATAGGTTCCGAGAACCCGGTCTATGTTCAGGGTGACTACAACACGAGCGCCGCGGACCCATTCTGGGCAAACCCAACTGGACCCGACATCAACCACGCAGCGGCAGCCGTTATTGCCGACGCCGTGACGTTTCTTTCGAACAACTGGTCTGATGTAAACAGCATGGCCAATCCGACCAATCTTGGCGGCCGAAATCCCAGCAATACTTACTACCGTACAGCGGTAGCCGCTGGAAAAAACATACTGTTTCCGCAATTCACAGGAGCGCCCGACTTCGGTACCGATGGCGGCGTGCATAACTTCCTGCGTCTGCTCGAGAATTGGGGTGGGACATTAAGTTACCGGGGATCGTTGGTCAGTCTCTATTATTCGCAATACGCCACCGGGACGTTTAAATGTTGCAGCCTGGTTTACAGCGCCCCGAACCGTAATTTCTACTTCGACAATCAGTTCCTGGACCCGAAGAATTTGCCTCCGGCCACGCCGATGTTCCAGGACGTTGACAACCTAAGCTACCATCAGGATTTCACCCCGCACTAAACGTAAGGGAGCGACCACTGATCCCGATCCGGTTACCGGGTCGGGATTTTGTTTTTAGGAGCTTGGCAGGATAGCATTTGATTCGCATTCAACCTGATGCCTTAAAACTTGCCTACGAAAAACATCACGACACTTTTCTGGGACGTCGGCGGCGTGCTTCTCAGCAATGCCTGGGATGGCATTGAACGCCAACGCGCGCTGGACCGATTTGCCCTCGATGCTTCCGAGTTTGACCAGCGTCATAAAAGTTGCGTTGCGGCTTTCGAGCAAGGGGAACTCAGCCTGAGTGAATATCTCGATCGAACTATTTTCTATCTGCCGCGGGCATTCACTCGAGAGGCTTTTCAGGAATACATGCTGTCGTTATCTCAGCCAAAGCGTGAAGTGCTGGCACAGGCTCAAGATTTGGCTAAGGGCGGAAAGTATCTGATGGCCACGCTTAACAATGAGTCCCGGGAGTTAAATCTTTACCGGATTCAGAAATTCGGACTCGAGAAGACCTTCACCCTATTCATCAGCTCCTGTTTCGTAGGGTTGCGCAAACCGGACGAGGCAATCTACAGGCTTGCGCTGGACGTCACGCAAAAACTGCCAGAGGAGTGTTGCTTCATCGATGACCGGATTCCAAACGTGAACGCGGCACGGCAGCTTGGGATGCATGCCATTCAGATGATCGACGCAACCCAGCTGAGGCAAGACTTGGATGAACTGGGGGTGAAGGTTGCTTAATCCAGAGGCAGCGACATTTCTATCTCAAAGCTGCGGGCTCCGCCGCTCCCAAGCTTAGATCGCTCGACCAGCAGTCGGCGGCCATCCTCCATTCACCGTTCTGGCGTAACAGGAGGGCCAGAAATTTCCCACGCTCTTCGCGTCTTTTGCCCATCGCGGCCGGAACCAGCATTTTGGTGCGTCCCATGGCATAGGCGACGTCGCCGAACAACTCCACCCGCAGAGGATCAAGCTCCACGTCCCCCAGGCCGGCATCGAGCGCGGTGAAGAAAAACTCTCGTATCGCCGCAGTGCCGCGCACGGCGGGAACATTGGATCGCAGCACAACTGCGTCTGCAGTGTAGAGCTCGATGAGGTCGTCCAAATTCTTCGTATTGCAGGCCTGTGCCCAGTCGTGTGCCAGCTTTCTAACCGCGGTCTCAGCGCGGCTGGAAGCCGCCGCTGCACCCTGGCCTATGATTCCAGGCCCTCCGACCAACGATCCGGTGCCGGCAGTACCAGAAGAAGCCTGGGATCCGGCTCCCGCACTTTGTGCTCCCGCGCCTGCGGGGGAGAAGTAATGATGGTGGTAGTGGTGATGATAAAAGTGCGGTCCGGCTTCACGCGGGGAAGTGAGAGGAAGGCGTGAAGCGAATGAATCTACTCCCACCGCGTCGAAGACATTCTTTGCTTCGCCCGGCATTCCAGCGGGAGTAATTGCACCTGGGGTTAAGCCCGCGGAAGTGACTCCGGGGGGTGCCATTGGCACTCCGCAGTTGCCGCAGAAACGATTTCCCGGGCGATTCTGCGCGCCGCAAGATTGACAGATCGGTGCAGCCATAGTTGTGGGTTCCACCGCATCGCTCACCGAATCCTCGGTGTCGGCTTCAAAGGCAAGCTTTTGAATTGCGTGCAGCGCCGCCGTAACTGCGTCCTGCCCCGGTTTCGGCCGGCGCATGTCATAGTTCAGACGGTTGAAAAACTCATCCACTTCGCGGTTGTGAACGAGTTCGCCGTCCGGTTCGTTGCCGGGCGGAGTTGCGCCTGGTTTTGCTGGTTGTTCGTGATCCACGAAACTATCCGGAAATAACTGGTAAAAGTCATTCTAGCGGAAAAAACTTCCAGTGGCCCGGAAACTTCAGTAACTTGCTGCACATGCAAATGTTTCCTAGCATCGGATTCTATGATGCACAGTCTTCTACTCTGCAACGACGATACCGTCGTTAAGACCGTAACCCGGGCATTTAAGGATCTGGACGTCCACGTCGAGCAGTGCCGCGACCAGAAAGCTGCCAGCAACAAGATCGCTTCTAAAAAATTTGATGCGATCGTGGCAGACGACGACGTTGCCGGGGCGGATCAATTGCTTGAGGAGGCCAGGGCACTTCCTACGTGCCAGAAATCTGTTCGGATTGTGTTGGCAGGAGCTGCCACTATCGCTGGATCGGCCTATTTGAGCCAGTCCCAGATCGTTCTCT
>JAFAWN010000023.1 GCA_019241735.1 Terriglobales bacterium | reverse complement strand
AGAAACGGCAGGCGCGATCTGATGCAACACTTCTTTCACTGCCTGAGGCTTGACAGAAATTAGAATAATATCGGCGTCTTGAACGGCGTCGCGATTATCAGTCCCCACATTGATGCCTAACTTGTCTGCGAGCGCGCAGGCCCGGTCTTCATGCTGCACAGTGGCACGCGTTAGCGGGGCAGAGAGCAGCTTTTTGTCCAGCAGCACCTTAAGCAGGATCCCTCCCATCTTGCCCGCTCCCAGAACCGCCACTCGCTTTGCCGAAAAATCGAAGTCCATGCGTGCCTCCGCCATCATCCGGTACGCGAGTTTCAGCGAACCGGGAGCATCAGTATGTTACGCGATATGTACCGAACTGCTATGTACCCTGAGGATTGTTTAGCAGAGTGACGAAGCTACTGCACGTTCAACGTAAGGTTCGTCGATGCAGTGACAGATCCGCAAGTCGCCGTGATTCCCATTGAATAGGTATGCATGGTGTTCCCCCCGGTCGCTGTGCTCCCGCCTTGCAGTCCGCCCCCACATCCGAGGTGCACGCTCGCGAGCGTGACCAGCACGGCCAGAACTGCCAGGCGCTTGCGAGACGAATTGGCAGTCCGACATTGGCGGCGAAAAGTATCAAGCCCGGAACAATCAAGGTCAGCCCGTAAAGCCCCGAAAGAAAATTGGTTTTGATCCATGCGGCGCGACTCGCGACTGTATTAACAGTAAGGGTGACTTCGGAATCTGAACTGCCCGCAGACACCACCGGGGCGGAGCAGCTATAACCGGCAGGCAGACCGGAGCACGAAAAAGTCACTGCGTTCGGGAAATTGCCGAAGCCAGGCAGCACGTCCAAACTGTACGTGGCCGGTTGGCCGCCCGTGACCGTCTGACTGGTAGGAGTTGAGGTGAGGGTGAAGGTAAATGTGGAAGGAGAAGTAGTGAAAGTTACTGGGACAGCCTGCTGTATCGCCAATAAATCAGTACCCGTTCCGCTTATGCTGAAATTGTAGGCCTGCGCCACGCTGCTGCTTACGGTGACCGTAAACGGCGCTCCGCCCAAAGTTGGCGTGACACTCGTTGGGGAAACACCGCAGGTTGGGGGCGAATAACCGGCACATGTTAGATTTACGGCGCTGGAGTAACCATTAATTGAGGTGAGTGTTCCGTTAAATGTAGCCGTGGTGTTGGTGGCAGCGGTCAGGGAAGGATTACTGATACTGAGCGCGTAGTTTGGCGCCGAGCCGCCGATAACCGCGAGAGAAACAGTTTGGCTGCGATTTACACCTTCGCTTGAGGCATTGATTGTGATGGTGCTCACGGCGACGGGGGTATTCGACGTTGTGCTGATGGTCAGAATTACGGACGCGGGATTTGCGGCGATTGGCGTCACTACAGCGGGCTGGAAACTGCACGTCACTCCAACCGGCAAGGGAGATGCACACGATAAAGCCACGGCGGAGCTGAAAGCTCCGAGTGCATTCACCACGAATGTGGTCCCGCCGGCGCCGCCGGGCACAACGGTTATGGTATCTGGAGCCGGAGTCGTGATGGCAAAATCCACGACGTGCAAAGTCAGGGCGGCGTCATCGCCTAGCCTTCCATCGTTGCCGTCCAGATTGAAACTGTAGTCCCCTACGGGTGCGTTGGTAATCGTCAGTACTACCGGAGTCGGCGTCGCGCTGGGCGTAATACTTACGGGCACGACCGCGCACGCAGCGGGGGCAAACGGCACCCCGCCGGTGCAGGATAAATCCACCCTGGTGTTGTATCCGTTGAAAGCAGTAATTGTGCCTGGATACACGGCGGATTGTCCGGGAAATACGGTCAACGAATTATCCGCGACTGCGATAGCGAAGGTTCGCGACGTCACTAGTTCCCATATTCCGCGTCCGTAAGTGGAAGCCCTCAGTTTTTTGATGAACCCGGAGTGGTAAAGCCGTAAGGCGGTAACGGGCACATTGGGCAAAAATCCCGGCCGCCCCGAGGATGGCGCGGGGCCGGTTTCGGTCCAAAACGGAGAAGAAGTGCTGCTGGAAAAAACGCCCATATCAGTTCCCACATAGACGATTCCAGCGTCCGGATCCACGAGAATAGCGTTCGCCGGCGAGTCCGGCAGATTACTGCTGAAATCCGACCAGGAGGTCCCACCACTGCTGGTTTTCCAAACATGAGAGTTCACAAACCCCATAATTGTGACGTAGGCGGTCAATCCGGTTCCGTCCGATGAGTCAATCGCCACCCCGGAAATTGGGAAGTTAAGAGGATTGATGGGGCCTGTCCGGTCGCTCCAGGTATTCACCCCGCCGGCAGCATTGGTGGTAAGCCACAAATGTCCGCCGGTTTGGGTCGTCGCGACGTTGGGTCCGTATCCATCGGTCCCTGCATAAATAACGTTAGAAAAGCCGTTGCTATCGGTCGGGCCGCCGGACGCCAGCGACCGTACCATGTTCACCTCTGCGCCGGTGCATCCGACGTTGCTGCCAGTGTCTAAATTATTGGTCAATACGCTGAACCCAGCGCCGCTTGAACCGCCGCGCCATACCCGGCAGGTGCCGACCACGAGTTCTCCTGGGTTCTGGGCGTCCAAAATATACGGGGTATAGAACGCCCCCTGATCGCCGCCCACGGTGGCGGACGATACCACCTCCAGGAAATCGGCTGCGTGACAGTTAATACCAAGCGTACATCGCTGAATGCTGACGTTGGTGTTTGCGGTGAACCAGTCGCTGGAATCTGCAGGATTAATTTCGTTGTAACCGCCGTCGCCTCCATTCACGTTGGTCCACTGCGTGGTTCCCCCGGCGGACGCGGTGGCGGGGGAGCCGTTGTCCTGGGTGCCGCCTAGAATCGTGTTCGCGTCGCTGGACGACTGAGAGAATGAAACGAACTGGGTCATCGAGCCGAGCGTCTGATTCAGGCTGTCGAATTGGTTTGGCACGGAGCAGTTGCCGCTATTGAGCCCGGTAAAGCCATCCAAGGCGCGATAGATTCCGCCATCATTAGCGAAATACATGATGGCGCGGCTGTTCACGATGGCAAAATCTAGTGCATGCTGGTCGGGATGAACGTGCGCAATCGAGCCGAAATCTGGGGAACATCCATAAACGTGGGTAAGGTTGAGAAAATTGTTCGACCCGGTTCCTGAGCAATTTGAATTGATGCTGTTGATGGAACACTTGTAAAGATTGATGGCTCCGGCATATAGATCGGTAGCGGAAACACCATTGGGCGCGGCCGCGAGCTCCAGATCGTAGATGCCTTGCGTGGTGCCGCACCCAAAGAGGTCTCCACAGGACGTGATTTGCGAGTCATCAATCGGCGACCAGCTGCTTCCACCGTCAACTGTCTGCCAGATTCCCTGATCGCCGTCGTTCGCATCCACAAACCAGACGTACATTTCGGCGCGGTTGGGAACAACGGCAAACTCTGCCCGGTAGATGGGGCAGCCGGCAGACGTGAGCGGAGGACAGAGACTGACGCTATTAATTGGCCTAGGTTGCGTGTTCAGTCGCGCCCACCTGATGCCGTCCACTGATGAGTAAATTCCGTGATGGCGGACCGCCGCGAAGAATGTGCCCGCGCTACCCACGCCGGCGTTATAAGCCACCGACGTAACAGAACTGGGGAGAATAGTGACGCCGCCATCGGTCACACTTGCGTAAGTCCAGGTCACAGCGGAGTCGTGAGAATAGTAGATACCGCGATTTTGTCCGCTTGCGTCACCCTGGTTTTCAATGATTCCCTCCGGCGTCGAGGCCGCTGCCGCCACCACCCACGCGGGATTCTGACTGCTGAAGGCAATCTTGCTGAAGCCAAGCCCGTCAAACGTCTGGCCACTTGCGGCAGTTTCGACAAGAGCCCATGTCGAGCCCGCATCTTGGGAGCGTAGAATGCCCGAGCCGAAATACGAGTCGACTGAGCTATTCGTCTCCCCGGTGCCGATAAGAATGACGCTTTTGGCTGGATCCGGCGCCGTCGGTTGCGGTTGGATCGCTATGGACCCCACGGCAAGGGTTGCCTGCGTGTCGGTCAGTGGAGTCCAAACTACGGCATCCGGATTCGATGCCGGGCCTGCATTGGTGGATTTCCAGACGCCGGCATATGCGCCTCCGATGTAAACCGTGTTTCCCGTCGGGTCGGCGGGATCGATGGCGACGGACGTGGCCCGTCCTGAAACCCAGCTGTAATCCTGTGAACCGAAGCCACTGGAATCAGAGGCCAGGGGGGCGGGGCCCACAGGCGTCCACTCACCCGTGTTCGTTGGCGTAACGGGCCCTAACGTGGAAGATTTTCTGCCGGCAGCAACCTCAGCCCGTAACTGCATCTTCTGGATGTAAGCCCGCTTCCGCAGCATTGCAGACGACATGCCAGCCACAGTGCGGCCGTGCCGAAACCATTCCTCCCGTCGTTTTGGGTCATCGCGGTCCTCGCCGGGAAGCGATCTCGATTCACCGGGCCCAAGTGCGAAAGGCGAGGATACAACCGCCGCCGACGGCCGGAAGTCGTAACCCGGAGGAAGCTTCGTCCCTTGGGCATAAGCGCCTCCACTGGACACCGCTACGAGCCCCAAAAAGAGAATTCCAAACCACTTCCGGTTTACACTGCTGTCCAATATATTTCCTGATCGCAACTGTCACCGTCTTCGGTATTTCAGAAACCGCGGCGAGAAGAGGGAACGAGCGCAAAAGAACCCAGATCCCAAGCGGTTCCCCTAAAGGATTCACGCAATGATTTAACGCGCTCTCCCGGTCATCGTATGCGTGCGTGAAAGCTACCGTTTGTGACATGTGAACATGAGCATGTGCTAAAGGGCGGCTTCGGGAATGGAGCTTCACGGCTTGCCTCGCCTGTCTTCTGATGCCCGTCCCATGGAAGGAACTTCACTTGCAGTTAGACTGTGTGTGTCTTTTGCAGGCAAGTCTCCAGGGAGGAATTGGAATGGACTGGCAACCCCTATGGCTCACGCTCCGCCTGGCGGCGCTGGTCTCAGCATTTCTGCTGGCACTGGGATTACCGATTGCTTATTGGATTGCTTATTCATGCTGGCGCTGGAAATTCTTGATCGAGGCTATTGTCGCGCTCCCCATCGTTTTGCCTCCAACAGTGCTGGGATTTTATTTGCTGATCGCGCTGGGCTCA
>JAFAWN010000390.1 GCA_019241735.1 Terriglobales bacterium | reverse complement strand
AATTATCGTTGTGGCCAGAAGTAGTGCGCCAACCGCAACGTGAGCCACGGTCGAGATTACCATGGGCAACTCTGGCTGCACCGCATTCCTTCCCCAGCCAACACGCGTCAGAAACGCGAGAAAACCCAGACATAACTGAGCGATCAGCAGTGACAGCATGACAGTCGCCGGGCGCCGTACCGCACGGGTCTGCGGATACTGCAAAAGCGCCCGAATGGCCGACCAAGTGAGGATTGCGGCGACCAGTGGCGCATTCAGAACGTGAGGAAGCCAGCTGATGCCGTGGTGGCGGAACATGGCGCCGAGAATCAGTTGCAGGTAGAGAACTGCAATTGACAACAGCATAAGAATGAAAAGAGTGGGACGCGCGGTGTCGGGCTCAGCGGCCGGAACTTCGCCTGTCCACTCGCGTCCGGTGAACATCGCGATGGCGACTGCGATTGAAAAAAATGTCTGCGCCAGCGCCGCGTGCGCGGAAGATATTAACGGCGGCAGATAAAAAAGGACCGTCAGTCCGCCGAGAATTCCTTGGGCAATGACCGTCCCCAGAGCTGAGACTGCGAGAATCCTCATCCAGCGGCGGCGGTCGCTCCGCCATGTCCAAACGGCGATGATGATCGTCAGCAGGCCGACAAACTGCGCAATCATCCGGTGGGTGTGTTCGAACTTCACCCCACCGACCAGATGAGGGATCTTATACAGCGAGCCGAACGAGGTCGGCCAGTCGGGGACAGATAGGCCGGCATCGTTACTGGTTACGAGGGCACCAGCAATGATCAGAATGAAAGTCGCCGACGCCGTAAACACGGCGAAGCGATGCAGGGCGGGATTGTAAGGTGTGAAATCTGACTTCAGAACCGGCTCCCTAACTGAAAGACTTCCCATTGGCGTGGTCATGTCCATGCGAGCATGTCCGCCCTATACAGGCAGACCCGACGCTACGACACGCGGCAAAGGAGCGACCCGCCAACCAAACTTGAACGGGCCGCTCACTTCGCGGACAAGAGCGTCCGCCACGCGAATGCGCTGCGCGCAGATGAGAAGAAGCTACTGCGCCTTGAAGCCGGCGTCGACCGTCTTCGAATCCTTGGCGGCGAGTGTAATCTTCTGGTCCTGCTCGCCCAATTTTTCCTGGACGAATGCGAGCGTGTAATCTCCCGGCGGCAGGCCCTTTATCTCGTACTTGCCGTCGGCACCGGTAATCGCGAAAAACGGAGTCTTTACCACGTTCAAGTACATGCGCATCCACGGATGCTGGTTGCATTTGATGGGCAGCATGATTTCTTCCCGGGTGAAAGTTTTCTCCAGTGCCGGTGCCTTGGGTGGCTGGGACTCGTTCCACTCGCGATTATCTTTCGGCGTGGGATGAATGTTGTGGGTGGTGGGATCGTCATTGCGTATCTCAATGTTCTGTCCCACCATCACGCCCAGTACATGAGGATGGTACTGGCAACCCTTCTGCTCAATGGTTACAGAATCCTTGGGAGTATCGAAGGTGCGGTTGCCAATCCCGTCCTTCACATACACGAAGACATTGGCGAGCTTTCCATCTTTCGCGACAATAGTTTCGGCCATGTTGTCGCCCTTGCAGCCAGGATCCTGACTCATATCGATCTTAGCGTTTTTCGGAGCGGTACCGCCGTAGGTTACGGTTCCACTGACGGTGGCGGCGGTGCTGGAATCAATGGGTTGAGAAGTCTGGGTGGGCGGATTTTCTGCCGTCGGGGAGGTGCCTTGCGACTCGTTGGTATTTTCTTTCTTACTGCAGGCGGCCAGGAGCGCCAGGCAGATCAGGGCAATAAAGCCCAGCATGATTTTTGACTTTGTCCTTCGCATGAATGTCTGTGCCTTTCTTTATTCTTTGAGTTTTCTACTTACAAAATTTACACGCTATCAGTGCGTCCCGCCAGTGTGGATTGCGCCCGACCGGCCAGCCCGTTTCTCGTTACCGGCTTCAGGCCGCAATTGCGAGGTAGCGCGGTTCTTCCCCATCGCTGCTGAAACTCGACGCTGCTCCTCCGGGGTCAACTGGAAAATATAGTCCACCAGCAGCTTGGTATGGTCCTGGCCGTAGCCCTGGAACGAGGCAGGGGTTGGCCCGGCAAATACCCAATGACCGTTCTCCTGGCGGAACAGTCCGGAGGGCATGGAAGTGCCCGGGCTGATGGCTTGCGGCTCAACGATCCATCGTTCCACCCAGTCCGGCTTTAATCGCTCCTTAGCCAGCAGGAAATTCGGGGCGGTAGCATTCTTATCGTGCTGCGGATCCCCGGTCGCGTGACATTTCAAACATGGCGCGGCATTGCTGCTGAACAAACTGCGCGCCATATCGATCTCTTTAGCACTCAGCGTCGGTACCTGCTCCGGAATGTATGGCATGGGCTGTTGCGACATCGCCTGGAAGAACCGCACGAGTTTTCGTAGTTCATTGTCAGAGAATGAGAATGTCGGCATGCGAACTTTGAGATACGACCGCACGCCATTACGGTCAGTGTCGGTGGTACTCAGCGCCGGATTAGCGAGAAAGCGCTGTAACCACTCCGGATCGACGCGCGCGCCCTCTGTGAGTAGTTTCGGCGGCAACTGCTCCTTCCAATCCGGATCTTGGTAGCGCGCCATTCCCATCAAAGTCGTGGGCTGCCCGGGGATGAACTGATGACATCCCATGCAGTTATATTTTTTGACCACCCACCATCCTTCCTGAATATCACGCCGGGTATCGGCAGGGCGGTACTGGTAACTCGCGGGCAGGGAGCTCTCCTGGCTGCCCAGCAGGAAGGTGGTAAGAGAGCGGATCTCCTGGTTGGTGAGGTGCGGGTTGGGCATGCGCAAGACTTCAGTCTCGCTCTTGATCTTGCCTTTGTCGTAAACGTTGGGCTCCGCCAGCTTATGCTCGAAAAACCCCTTGTGGTCATACCAGGGTCCGGTGGCGGGACCGTCTGGCAGGCGCTGCAAGTCTTCCTGAACGGCGATCGGATCTTTGCCGCCACGTTGCGCCGGCTCGGTGAACAGGGCAAAGTCGAGGCGCTCGATCGGCTTGCTGCCCTCCGCGGTCAATTCGGTTCCGATGCGGCCCTCATCCTCAAAGCCTGCGATTTCGTGGCAGCCCGCGCAGCCAAAGTGACGCACCCATTTCCTGCCTTCTTCTTTCAGAGCGGGGTCTTCCATGTACGAGGCATCGGGATAAGCCGAAGGCTCCTGCTTTTTCTGCGTGATCAGATAAGAGGCGATGTCCTGGGCGTCGCTGACAGTGAGTCGCAGGCTCGGCATCACGGTCATGTTCTGCACTTGCAATTCATGACCATCATTTGGGCACTGGCTGTGTGCCAAATCGAATACGTAAGGAAGTCCCTTTTTCGCGTAATCCTCGGGGCCAATATCTTTTTTCTCGTATGGACAATAGGGCCGCGTGCGCTCGCGGGCGTTGTGCACCCAGCGGACCAGATAATCGTAATTATCTTTTTCTCCAACGCGGGTAAGGTTGGCGGCGAATGCGCCTCCCTGCATTTGATCGCCCTCGCCGATGGAGTGACAAGCAAGGCATCCACGGGTTTCAAAAAGCTCCTGGCCGTGCTCGGCGTTGCCTGGTTTTTGCCGGGGCAACGGATCGGTTAGCGCCGATTGCCAGATGAAAGCTGAGATCGCCTGAATCTGGCGGGCGTTCAAGCGGAAGTTTGGCATCTTCGTGGTGGGACGAAAATCAGTTGGCTTCTTCAGCCACACCGGAATCCAGTCACGGTTCAGTTTCAGGCGAATATCTTTGAGATTCGGGCCCACCTTTTTCATGTCCTGCATCAGGCTGTGGGACTGGAAATCGAGCTGCTGCACCCGCGCATCCACCTTGCTGTTGGCCACGCGCAACGCAATCGCCTTTTCGTTGAGGCGATTGGCTTCCTCATTGGTTGCCGCCGCGTCAGCCTGCTTCATCAGGTAGCCGGCCTGCTTGATGTTCTGCGCGCGCTCCTGCTCCAGTTGCTTGATCTGCTGGCTGATGGAATTCAGGTCCTCGGGCTCTTTGTCGTATCCCTCGTAGCGATGGCAACCCATGCAGCCCTTCTGGCGGAACAAATCTTTGCCTTCGCTGATGGTGGCGCCCACCTCGCCACTTGCCAGGAACATGTCAGCCGAGTGGCAGGTCTGGCAGCCGGCTTCTGCATTTTCTTTCGGAAACAGGGGCCACAGCCAGTGCTCGTAGTTGCCATGCGCCTTCTCAATGCTCGTCGTGGCGCGCCCGTTGCCCTGATGACACGGAGAACATCCGAATTTGTCAGGATCGTGGACGCGAAGCAGGCCGGGTTCGGGATGGCTGACGAATGCCTGCGCATACTCGTCCGGCTTTTTCTGACCTTTAGGGGTAAGGGCGACGGCGGTCAACTTCAAAGGCTCGCGTGCGCCCATGTGGCAGGATTCGCAACGGTCAACGATGTTGGCATCGGCCACGTTGATCTGCACGATCTTGGGGTCCCAATCCTCGGTCTTCTTGCGCAGGCCATCGATCTGGGCCGGGGTCAGGTCCACCATATGCTCGGAAATATAGGTGGCCATTTTGGTGTTGGCATCGGCGACCGGCTTCAGGATGTCGCCCAACTCGGCGCTTAGCTGGGTGCGTTGATCACGCAGGTGGTTGTAGGCCGCTTCCAGCTGGTCGTAGGTGTAATCCTGTTTGTGGCCGTCGGGATACTTGACCGTCGCTGTTTTCTGTTTGTATTTTTCCAGCTCTTTTTGCTTGCTTTCTTTTCCTGAGGCGCTGCTGTCGGTTTCGATCTTGTAATTCAAAGCATTGACATAGGCACGCCGGTCGGTGAATACGCTCTGGACCGCAAGAATCTCGGCATTCAGGTTGTTGAGCTGGATCTGGATCGCATCGCGGCGCGGGCGCGCGCTGTCATATGCCTGCTGATAGTTTTGCAGGAGCTGCTGATACTCAGGATTCTGTTCGATTTCTTTTTCGGACTTTGCGGATTCAGATTTTGCGGATTTCAAAAAGGCGACGTAACGATGCTTCCACTCCTGCTGATAACCTTTCCACGGACGTTGTATCCAGTACTCGTCGGAGAGCGCCCAAAACAACGTACCCAGCAGCAGCACCATTGCCACCAGATAGTGCAAGGCGTAAGACTTGCTTACGATCGGGTCGTCCTCGGGAATTGGTTTTTCAGGCACTATTTTGTCAACTTAACCGCGGAGCGTTATATCTTCAGGTTTCCGCTAATTTCACAGGTTAAACTGGTCATACGTTCACCTTCATACGTTGAACCAGGGCGTTATCCACACGTACTTGATGTTCAATGCCAGGCGTAACAGCATCTTGGCCGGCAGAGCTACCATGGTAAGCAGAAAAAATATCATGATGGAATACTGCAACAGACTCATGCGGCGGTAGTCCTTGGGGTTATAGCGGCGGAATAACGCGTGTACGACAAAGCCGCCGATCAGATAAAACCCGCCCACCACAATGGCGCCGAAAATTCCCTTAGCCAGATTGGAGGTAATTCCAAACAGATCAGGCAAGTCACGATTCACCTCGTAGATCAGGCGATTGTGGTCCCAGGTCTGCCCGGGCCAGAACCACTGCCAGCCGGGTCCGCGAATGAAAGTACCGATGATGATCATCGCCACCCAGAGCACGATAAATCCGAACAAAAATGTGCCGATCGCGAACTTGCGTTGTTTCCAGGTGTAATATCCGCTCCCCAGCGGATTGGTATCGATATACGGAATCACCATCAGGCCGATAATGATGAGCGTGGGCATTACAACGCCCGCGATCCATGGATCGAAATAAACCAGCATCTCCTGCAAACCCAGGAAATACCACGGCGCCTTCGCCGGATTCATGGTCAGGTTTGGATTCGAAGGCTCTTCGAGGGGTGCGCTGAGTGTGATCGACCACACCATCAAAATAATGGTGACAATAATGGCGGCAAGAAATTCAATGCGTAATAGAAACGGCCAGACGTGCACTTCCTTTTGCCATCCCGGACGGAAGGGCCAACTCTTGCGATGATGGGTTTTGGCGAGCGCAGGGTTGGTTTCTAGTTCCGCTACCAGTTCGTCGTTGGCCCGGGCCTGCTTCCACGCCAGATAAATGTAAAAAACCAGCAGCGGAATCATGCCGACGATGGGCACGTTATCAGGGGCGGAGACGATCTCCCAAAGTTGTCGCCAATCCATAAAATTCCTTCAGCGCAGCAAAATCATGTACGACGCTTATCCGCCTCAGACTCCAGCATGACCGGCGCTGGGCCGGAGATGCCTCCATCCTTGCGCACGCGCCAGAAATGCACCGCCATGAAAGTGATCGCGACCAGCGGAATCCCGATGCAATGCCAGATATAAGAACGCAGCAGCGCGTTAGCGTCGACGATCGAGCCTCCGAGCAATCCGAATCGCACGTCGTTATAAGGCGTCATGCCGAGCATTTTGCCGAACGGGCCTTCGTGACCGAGCAGCGGCGTGGCGCGCGCCATGTTCGTTCCCACCGTGACCGCCCAGAATCCCAACTGATCGTCGGGAAGCAGATATCCGGTGAAAGAGAGCAACAACGTGAGCACCAGCAGGATGACGCCGACATTCCAATTGAACTCGCGCGGCTTTTTATACGATCCGGTGAGAAAAACGCGGAACATGTGCAGCCACACCGCAATGATCATCAAGTGCGCCGCCCAGCGATGCATGTTGCGAAGAATTTTGCCGAACGGGACGTCATGCTCAAGATAAAGGACGTCGCGAAAAGCCTGGACCTTCGTGGGATGGTAATAAAACATCAACAGCACGCCAGTATAGGTAAGAATCAGGAACAAAAAGAAAGTGATGCCGCCCATGCCCCAGGTAAAGCTGTAGCGGACGGCGTCGCGATTAATTTTTGCCGGATGCAGATGCAGAAAGACATTGGAAAGCACCCCCAGTGCGCGATTCCGGGGAGTGTCGTCATGCTTGTGGCGGAAGATGGAGGTGTAGACCTGGGTCTTGGTCGGGTCTTTAAGGCCTTCAACTTGCTCTTTGGCTTTCGCAGGAAGATCGGTCTTGAGTGATTGAACATCCTCTTTTACACCTGCCTTCACCCGCTCGAGCAGGCCAACTTCCTTGCCATTTTTTCCGGTCCCGTTACCGTTTTCTTCAAGCATCGTATCCTCGTGAACCTATTGCTGCCCCACGATTGTAATTACAAAGCCGCCGCGGCGAATCAGGCGGGTAAAAACGATCCATCCTCATTGAACTGGCTCGGCTGTCCTTTTGGCCATTGGTAAAGTTTCGAAACATCCACCAGAATCTGACCGTCGGGTGCAAACTCAACGTGGGCGCGGTCCATGGGGCGAGGCGCCGGGCCCTCGAAATTAATTCCCTCGCTGTCGTATCCGCTGCCGTGGCAGGGGCACTTAAATTTATTCTCGCTAGGCTTCCAGTCCGGCGTGCAACCCAGGTGGGTGCAGCGGGCGTAGATCACGAATAAACGGTCGGGGGTGCGGTCCACCCAGATACGGAATTTCTGCTGCCACTTGGTATCAACGCCGAGGCCGTAGTCGGCGGGATATCCAATCTTGAACGAAGTTGCTGGCTCAAATAAAGTTCGCGGCAAGAAGAATCGGAAGAAGGCCAGGAACCATGCCATCAAGAAGGCGCTGACCGCGCACCACACCAGGCGGCGGCGCTGCTGGTTGACCTCACTGTTTTCCGGTCCGACAGTTGCAACCCCTCCCGCTGCCGCAGCCTTCGAGGTTCCGACCGCGGGAGTGCCGACGTACCGCGTCGCCTCGCCAGTGCGGGAAACCGAAGCCGCCGCGGACGCCGCGGCTTGTACCGGAGCAGCTGGGCGGACTGCAGGGCCAGCGGAGCTGGGTGAGGTTGGAGTTGCAGCGGCCGCTGCGGGCGTAGGGGCTGCGGCCGGGGTAGAAGTATAGGGTTCGCCCAACAGCGCAGTTATTTCTTCGTCGTTGAACGGGGTCAAGCCTTTGCGGCCGCGGCGGGCCTGCTCGGCGGCGACGGTGGAGCGGCTCCACTTGCGGCCTTCGGCAACCAGCTTTGCCACTTCGTCGCTAATGCCCGTTCTCGCGGCGACAGGCGGCGCAGCGGTTGTTGCTGGCGGGGCTTGCGAGACCGGCGCAGCTGAAACCGGCTGGGCCGTTGGAGATACTGCCGGCGCCTCAATTACGCCGGATCCTCCGGCTTCCCACGGCATGGGTTCGCCGGCCTTCAGGGCGGCGATGTCAGCGTCCGTTAAAAGTGGCAACCCTTTTCGCTGGCGGTATGCCTGCTCCATCCCTATTACCGAATTGTTGAGCGCGGCGCGCGGAAGCGGGGGAAGATGCCCCAGAATTCCGCCGCCACTCGCTTTTGTAGATTCGTCGGCCATGTGTCTTTAGATTTGGATTATTGCGCCACGACCAGCTGTTCGGTTTGTTCCCGTTGTACGTTCGCGCCGATCGCTTTCATCACCAAGTCCGCCAGTGCTGCGATAAATTTTGGCGAGTCATTCAAGCCTGCCATCATTTCAAACTGCCGGATGCCGAGAGTCCGCGCTTCTGCGCGCGCTTCGTGATCGATTTCACCCAGCGTTTCCACGTGATCAGAAACGAATGATAACGGGACGATGCACACCTGGTCTTTGCCCTCAGTTGCCAGATCGCGAAGCGTCCGATGCAGGGACGGTTGCAGCCATTTGCTGGCGCCCACTTTGCTCTGATAGCACAGGCGGAAGTGGTTCGCCCATCGCCCGCGCGCCATTATCAATGCCATCGTTTCTTCGATCTGCTGCTGATAGGGGTCGCCCTTCTCAATCACCGAAACCGGCACGCTATGTGCGCTGAAAACTAGCTCGGGATGATGGGGCTGCGCAAACCGCCCGAGAGCCTCGTCGATTTTTTCCACCATGGCTTCGAGATAAAGGTCGTGACGGTAAAACTGGTGCACGCAGTGCTCGGGAACATCCGCATGAAACGAGCGGCGCCATTCTTTGAGACTGCTTCCGGTTGTGGTGGCAGAATATTGCGGATAAAGCGGAAGCAGAACAATCTCATCGCAGCGGGCAGCCCGAATTTCGTCTATGGCCTCCGAAGTATAAGGATGCCAGTAACGCATTGCTACGCAACAATAGGCGTCTATGCCGCCGTCGAGTAGCGCAGTCTGAAGCGCCTGCGCCTGACGGGCGGTAAAACGGGCTATCGGAGAAGCGCCGCCGATTACCTTGTAGTGGTGCTCAACTCTTTTGGCGCGCACGGTAGAGATCAGCTTGGCCAGCGGACGGCGGCCAATGCGGGCAAACGGAAAATCAATTATTTCAGGATCAGAAAAAAGATTGAAAAGAAATGGCTCGATGGCCTCGAGCGAATCCGGGCCGCCCAACTGGAAGAGAACCACACCAACTCGCCGCGTTGTGTTAGACATCCCCCAGAGTCCTTGGTAAAAGCGAGAAAAAGGATGTTACTGAATCCCACGCGGCTTCGTCAACGCGAAGGAGTGTCAGCCGTGGTGTCGGAACGCTCCTTAATTTCAGCTTAAATTCAGCTTCGGGCCATCGAATTAGCCTCGGCCGGCTTCAAGGCTTCCATCTCTTCGATAACGTAATCGGCAAACTGGGAGGTTCCGGCGGAGCCGCCCACATCGCGCGTCAGTTTGTCTTTAGTGCGATAGACATTCTCCAGGGCCATCTGGATTCTGGCGGCAGCGTTTTCCTCTCCCAGATGGTGCAGCATCAACAGCGCGGAGCGAATTACCGCAGTAGGATTCGCGATGTCCTTACCGGCAATGTCAGGCGCCGAACCATGCACCGCCTCGAAAATCGCGCAATGGTCGCCGAAATTCGCGCCTGGGACAAAGCCCAGGCCTCCGACAAATGCGGCACACAGGTCGGAAATAATGTCGCCGTACAAATTCTCCATCACCAGCAAGTCATACTGATAGGGATTCATCACCAGTTGCATGCAGGTGTTGTCGACAATGTGTTCCCCGTACGTGATCTCCGGATAGTCTTTGGCAACCGCACGTGAACAGCGGAGAAAAAGGCCGTCGGACATCTTCATGATATTAGCTTTGTGAATGGCGTGGACTTTTTTGCGCTTGTACTTGCGCGCATACTCGAATGCAAATCGCGCAATTCGCGTGGACGCTTTTTCGGTAATGATCTTCAAGCTTTCCACGACGCCGGGTACAACTTCGTGCTCGATGCCGGAGTACAGGCTCTCAGTGTTTTCACGGACGATAATCAGATCTACACGGGGATACCTGGTGGGGATATGCGGCAGATTGCTGATTGGCCGGAAGTTGGCATAGAGCTCGAATTGCTTCCGGAGTTGGACGTTGATGCTGGCAAATCCCCCGCCAATAGGGGTTGTGACCGGCCCCTTCAATCCCACCCGGGTGCGCTCGATCGATTCCGTTAACTCTTTAGGGATGTATTCGTGATACTTCTCAAACGCTTCGGCGCCTGCGGCAAAAGTCTCCCAGGAAAACTTAATCCCTGTCGCCTCGAGAATCCGCACCGCCGCCCGGGTGACTTCGGGGCCAATGCCATCACCGGGAATCAATGTGATTTTGTATGCCATGCAAACATCAACGACCTGTCACTGGGTCTTCGCTGCACTCTTGCCGCGTATCTCTGCCGGCTCTTTTGTCTTTAGCAGATCTTTCAGTTCAGCCATAAATTCCTGAACATCTTTAAAGTCCAGATAAACGGAGGCGAAACGGACGTAAGCGACTTTGTCGTAGCGGCGGAGCCGGTTCATGATCAATTCCCCCACCTCGCTAGTCTTGCGCTCCCGCTCCATGGAGTCGATTACGAACCCCTCAGCCTCATTGACGATCTGTTCCAGCTTGCCGATTGGCACCGGACGCTTCTCGCAGGCGCGCAGCAATCCGTTCAACACCTTCTGGCGATCGAATTTCTCCCTCCGTCCATCTTTCTTAACCACCATGTAGGGGATTTCGTCGATGCGCTCGTAGGTAGTGAAGCGCTTCTCGCACTTCAAACACTCGCGCCGCCGGCGGATGGAATCGGCCTCCTTGCTTTCGCGCGAATCCACGACTTTGTCATTTGCGAACCCGCAGAAGGGGCACTTCATAGCTGGGCGTCAAACCTTAATGGCGTTGAAATCCGCGTTCAGAAACGCAGATCGATTGTAGCAGCCGAAGCTTGCAGTTCGTTTGCCAAGCCTGATCCAAAGCAGTTTGCAATTCCGGTCTACGCATCCTTTACGTCTGTGCCTCCTCAATCTGCTTTTTTATGTCTTCGTAGGACTCTTTAACCTCCTGGTAATTCTCGATGCTCACACTGCGGAAGTTCAAGCGGGTGGATTTGTCCAGCGGCTGCACGCTCTTGATCTCTTCGACATTTACGAGAAGTTTCCTGTCTCCCAGGCTGGTTACTTCGATGAATTTCATATTCCTTTCTCCTATCCAGTTCGCGGTGTCTGCATTTCTGCGTCGTCGTTGATCTGGCTCTGGTGCGAAAGATCACGCAACGACACCCGTTGACGATGGGCCAGAATCAATCCCGCGGGAACGATGGACACGAACGTTACCAGCCACAGAAGTATGCCGCAACTCGCAGCCAGCTCGGGTGGCGCCCCGAATACATGCTGCAATGTGGAAATGGTTGCCAATTGGGATCCGCCACCCACGCCCGGCAATTGGATGAGCGACCCTACCATGCTGGAAGCCATAAGCAACGGCACGTGCGAGAGCGGGCGATCGAGGGGGCCAGCGCCGTAGGACCGCATAACCTCCCAGTAGGTCAGCGCGATCGCAATCCACATGGTGACAGAAATCATTACGAGCTGAACTAACGCGGCGAAGCTGTGAATAGTATTCAAGCCGCCGCGAAACTCGCGAATTCGCACCGCCAGGTGATGACCGAAATTCGACGCCAGATGGGAAAAGCGGCGCTCGATCCAATTTGCTGAAGCATCGCCTTTCCAGTGAATAAACATGGCAACGGCGATGAGCCCTGCAACTAGTCCTACGATGGCAAATCCGCCGGTGCGGAAGCGGTCATAGAATGGAAGGGTCCGCGTAGCAGGCGTAAGAAAGATGGCCGAAATAAGCAGCAACGCAAAGGCTCCAATATCGAAGATTCGTTCGACCGCCCACACCGCCAGCTGAGAGGAAAAAGTCAGCTTCTGCTGGCGGGCAATCAAGTACGGGCGAATCAATTCTCCCGGACGCCCAAGGAGCGCCAGCCCGGTGAATCCGATGACCGTGGGGGTAACAAGGCCGATGCTCGAAGTCTGCCGCACCGGACGCAGGAAAATCTTCCAGCGGATAGCGCGCATGACGTAGGCCAGATAGATGAGAATTAAGCCTCCAAGTATTTGCAGCTTATCGACCTGGCGGGTCTGGCTCCAGAACGCCGACCAATCGAAGTTGCGCCAACTGCGGAACTGTACGTACACCAGGGCGGCAAGTACGGCGACGATAATTCCATACACCAGGGTGCGCTTTTTCATCGATTGGGGAGTGTGATTGTGATGAGGAATGAAAAAGCAGGCGCTTTCAAGATATCTGGAAGGTAAATGACGAAAGAGAATCGGTCAACGAGAAGCCGGGAATTTGCCGTCGGGCCAATTATTTGGGTTTCGTTAGATTGATGGGCATCGGCGTTGCCGATTGGGCAGATTGCTTCTTGCTGGCAGCAGTTCCGGTGGATGCGGCGGCGGCTTTCTTTTCGGCCATTTTTTGACGGTTGAAATCCTTAATCACCCGGGCCACGTAGGCCCGCGTCTCATGAAAGGGCGGGACCCCACGATAATGCTGTACACGCATCGGCCCGGCATTGTACGCGGCCAGGGCTTTCACCAGATCAAAGTTGTAAAGCTCCAGGAGTTCGCGCAGATACTTTGTCCCACCTTCAACGTTATCGGCTGGATCCAGAGCGTTCGCGACGCCTAGATTGGAGGCAGTCTTCGGCATCAACTGCATGAGTCCCTGCGCGCCTTTGGGAGAAACCGCGCGCGGATTGAAGCCGCTCTCGGCATGAATGACGCTATTGATCAAGGCGGGATCAATGCTATGGCGATCGCCGACAGTATTAATCAGATCCCTGAGATTCTGCGGGCGCGACGTCGTAGCCGCCGGATTAAGAAATCCCGATGTGAAGGTAGCGTCCGCAACCGGAGGGGGCGGTGGAGAAAGGTCCTGCTCGAAATGATTGATTTCGGCCGTTGGCACATCTACGTAGGCGTTACTCCCGGTGCTTAGATAGAGGCGGGTGACCGATCCTACGATCTCGCGCCTTTCGTGCCGGATGGAAAATCCATTCTGGAGGAAAGCAAGATCGGTTCCCCAGCTGGGCAATGCCGCGAAAAGTAAAGCTGACAGGGCTGCGCTTTTTAGCCTGGATTCCATTATTTATGCTTATCTCGCGCCCAGGCACGTTGTGGTGCCGGTTACCTGCTCAATTGCGGCGGCAACTCCGTTCTCATCGTTGCGTAACGTGACACTCCAGCCTCGATTGCGCAATTCCTCGGCTGCATTCCCCATGATAAATGGCATGCCGGCGAAATCGAGCATCTCGATATCATTGAAATTGTCACCAATGGCCATGACCTCCTCGCGGTGGATGCCGCGATAATCCGCCCAACGTTTGAGCGCGTGGCCCTTGGAACACCCGAGATTCAGCACGTCCACAATCGACAGGTCACGGACCGGATACTCCGTCCTCAGAACGGTAATTTCCTGTTCCAAGGGGGACGCCGCCAGGACCTGGCGGGCCTGCTTCATGCGCGAAATTTTGCCGCAAAACATTGCTTGCACCGGATCGCGGCTGAGGGAATCCTCAAGCGGGACTACAAAATCGATGTACTGAATATTTTTTTCCAGCCAGCGCCGGATACTTCCATTCAACTCGTCCATGTGCTCGAGGACAATCGCTCCCTTGTCGTCGGTATCGAATGTAAGCACAGTGCTCCCCCGAAATTCGCGCATGAGGGAACATAGTTGCTGTGCGGTGCGCGCCGGCAGCATGTCGCGGTGGAATGTTTCGCCGGACAGGGAGCGCGTGATCGCGCCATTGGAGCTGATAATCCACAAGTCAAATCCGAGTTGCTCCGCGATTGCTAAAGCAAAGCGGTGCCGTCGTCCGGTCACCAAAATGGCCTCAATGCCATCTTCGTGGGCGCGGCGAATAGCTGCCAGATCAGCGGGAGAAATTTCAAATTGCGGATTCAGAATAGTGCCGTCAATATCAGCGGCCAGCAGGCGAATCCGAGAGGTCACACAAATAATTTTAACACCGGAGGAAGGCACGCACTGGATGCATCAGCCGCTAACTCAGGAACAGTTATCGGCTCCTCGCAGCATGCTATAGTGCGCTAAACCTGCGTGTTACGACATTATGGGATCGTTAACTTTCTTATTTTTCCCCTGGGGCATCATTTTAATGGCGATGGCGATTATTCATTTCGCCCGCCGCCGGCCTGATGGCTATTGGCTTTGGATCATTCTTTTTCTCGGCCCTCTGGGTGCGCTGGTTTACATAATGGTGGAAGTGATTCCAGATGCCGGATTACTGCGGCAGTCTTTCAAGGTGTTCCCCCGGCGTCAACGCATTCGCAATCTGGAGTTGGCAATCGTTGACAACCCCTCCGCGGGAAATTACGAGGAATTAGGCGAACTGTATCTCGAAGACGGCAACTATGCCCGGGCGCGACGGTGTTACGACCAGGCGATTTCGACCCGTACAGATTCTCTCGATCCGTTTTACAGACGAGGCATTGCATCGGTCAGAATGGAAGACTTCGCGACCGCTGTACCGGACCTCGAGCGCGTAGTTCAGGAGGACCCGGCTTACGACTTCCACCAGGCAATGGGGCTCCTAGCCCATGCTCTAGCCCGGACCGGTGACGCGGAAAAGGCTGAAGCGCTATTTAAAGAAGCCACCAAGATTTCTACTTCTTCGGAAACTTATTACAACTATGCACTTTTTCTGTCCTCGCAACACCGCAATCACGAGGCAAGAGAGTGGGCCAAGCGCTTGCTGGCAAAAAAGATCAACATGCCGGGATACCTCAAACGCCGCGAGCGGCCGTGGTTTCGCAAGGCGAATGCGTTTCTGAAGACCTTGCCAGCTGAGTCCATGTGACATCTTCTGTTTCTAACTGTATTGGAAATCTATGGCGGGTATCCTCCACTTCGAATGTTCAAAATGCGGCTCTCGCTTTCCTGCTGACAGGCTGCAATCTAATTGCCCGAAAGATGACGCAGTGCTAACCGCGCGCTACGACCTGACGGCGGCGAAGCCGGGGTTTACGCGATCTGGTCTCGCCGCCGACCGCAATTTCAGCATGTGGCGCTACGCAGAAGTCTTGCCGCAAGTAAGTCCAGTTTCGTTGGGCGAGGGCATTACTCCGCTGGTGACTAGCATCACATCGGCGAATATCCACATAAAGGATGAAGGCCGAAATCCCACTGGCTCTCTAGATGCTCGCGCATTTTCAGTTGCAGTCAGTATGGCGAAGTCATTGAACGTGACAAAGCTCGCAATCGCATCGAACGGATCTAATGCGGTTACGCTATCGGCCTATGCGGCACGAGGTGGGATGGAATCCTTTGTCTTCATGCCCACAGATGCGCCGCAGAGTATCGCGATTGAGTGCAAGGGTTACGGCGCGCAGGTGACGCTGATAAATGGCGTCATCGAGGATTGTGCCCAGGCCGTTGCGAAACGGAAAAGACAGGAAGGATGGATGGATGTGTCCGAATTGCACGCACAATTTGGAATCGAGGGCGTCAAGACCTTAGGGTACGAACTTGCCGAGCAATTGGGATGGAAACTGCCGGGAGCGATCATTTATCCCGGCGATGGGCTGGGGTTGATGGCAATCTGGAAGGCGTTTTCTGAGATTGAGGAAATTGGCTGGATCGGACGAGAACGGCCCCGAATGTTTTATGTAACTCAAGCCGGTGCATCGGGCCGTCCCCATCCCTTGGTCGAAGCAATTTTGACCGACAGTGGCGGTGCTGCCGAGGGAGTGAATAGAGAAAAGGCTACCGAGGCAGCAGGTGTTTGGGCTCGTACCGAAGGAATTCTCGCCGCACGCGAAGGCGCAGCTTCGCTGTCCGCATATCAGAAACTACGAGCAAATGGGGTCTTAGCTGAAGATGAGACCGTAGTTTTGATCAACACTGCTTGCGGGTTGCGAGATCTGAATGCTGTTGCCCCAAATCGGAAACGCTTTACGACATCAGACCGGATCGGCGGAATCATTGGGCCGTACTGAAACTAATTTTCCTTTCTAGTTTAAAGTTCAACTCGCAAACGGTGTTCATTCTTCATTCTGCTGAGATGTTTTTCGCCGTAGAATCAATCCATGGAACAGCGGCTTATTCTTGTCAATCTGTTGATTAAGCTTGGGGTCGCCGCGTCCGCTGCCAGCATTTTGGGCCGGTCGGTGGAGTTCAAGTCGCTGCTGTTCAGCGAGGAACACACGCTGAAACAGAGATTCTATCTGGTGTTGTGGATTGGCATCCCGCTCGCGATCGGGGTATGGATACGTTTTATCCAGAAAAGTTTTCTCGCCGGCGATCTTTCGTTTGAGACTACGATTCTTCTCGGTGTAATTGGCGGCCGGTTCACCGGAATGTTGGGGGGCTCGCTCCTGGCGCTGCCTGCACTGCTGCATGGCGAATGGGCCACGCTGCCGTTTAATCTCTTGTGCGGATTTGTCGCCGGACAATTGAGAATCCTCGCGCCGCGGCGCGACGACATCTGGTCATTCTCTCCCTTCATCGATCTCAGCATTTACCGCTGGATCCGACGCAACCTGCCGACGCCACGACCGGACTGGCAAACGATTTTTTTTACCAGCATCGTCGCGCTTCGCTTCCTGCAAAGCGAGGTCTCGCGATTCCTGCCTCATTCGACCTTCAGCATGGAGAGCCGCACCCTCTGGGTTGAGGTGTTGATTTATGCCACCTCGATCGCCGTGATCGGCACCGAGCTAAAGATCTGGAACAGCGTTCGCATTCAGATCAAGCTCGAAGAACGTGAGCGGATGCTGCTACAGGCCCGGATGGAAGCTTTGCAAAACCAGATTAATCCCCATTTCCTGTTTAACACCTTGAATTCGGTGTCTTCCCTGGTGCGATTTGATCCCGACGCGGCGCGCGAGCTGATCGTGAAACTGGCAAAGATTTTGCGCCGCCTTTTGCATAGCAGCGATGCTTTCGTCCCCCTGCGGGAAGAAGTGGAGTTCATCGACGATTATTTGGACATTGAAGTGGTGCGCTATGGACGCGACAAACTGGAAGTCATCAAGGAACTGGAACCCGCTGCGCTTGAAGTAATGGTTCCGAGCATGCTGTTGCAACCATTGGTAGAAAACTCGATTAAACATGGGCTGTCCTCGAAAATCGAAGGCGGCAAGATCTTTTTGCGCGGGCAAGTCAGCGATTCTCATTTAATCATCGAGGTTGCAGACAATGGGGTGGGTATGGGCTCGGTCAACATTCTCGAAAAACCGACCGGTTTGGGTGGCAATGGAATCGGAATGGCGAACGTGGCCGAGCGATTGAAGGTTTTATACGGGGATACGGCGCGGATGACGGTCGACAGCCGCGAGGGCGAGGGAACATTGGTGCAATTGAAACTCCCACTCTTGCAAACCGAGGGCGCGATTCCCGAGGCGCTTTATGAAGATCGTTCCATGACTCGCCGGTAAAATTCCTCATATTGAGGAATGATCTTGGACGCGCAGAAGCGCGACCGGGCCGCGTCCCGGCATGCTTTTCCCATTTCCTGCAGACGGTTGTCGTCGGTCAAAAGCTCGATTGCGTAGCGGGCCATAGTGGCAACGTCGCCGACCTCGGCAAGAAATCCGCTTTTGCCATGGTCGATTACTTCGGGAATCCCGCCGACCCGCGTAGCGACAGGGACGACTTCGCAAGCCATTCCCTCAAGCGCTGCCAGCCCGAATGATTCAAGTTCGCTGGGCAGCAGCATCACATCGGCGACTGGCAACTTCTCGTACACCTGGTCCTGCTTGCCCAGGAACAGCACGTCTTTGTGTATGCCTTTCTTCATTGCGAGCCTCTCGGCCAGGGAGCGGTCGGGGCCATCGCCAATCAGCAGCAGCTTTGAAGGAACTTTCTTGCGGACGCGATCGAATATCTCGACCGTGTCTGTGAGGCGCTTCACGGGACGGAAGTTGGATAGGTGCACCAGAATGCGCTCGCCATTGGGCGCGTACTCGATCCGCCGCTTGCGTGCCTCCTCGTTGCGCACGTAGAGGTCGCAGTTGACGAAGTTATAGATCACTTGAACGGGATTCTTAATCTCGAATTCGCGCACTGTCCGCTCGCGCAGATATTCAGAGATCGCGGTCACGCCGTCGCTCTGTTCAATGGAATAACGCGTAATCGGAAGATAAGACCTGTCCTGGCCTACGAGCGTGATGTCTGTGCCGTGAAGCGTGGTAACAAACGGCAGCTTTTGGCGTCGCGGGCCGGCCGCGAGCATTTGCCGCGCAAGCATCGCGCTCACCGAATGCGGGATCGCGTAGTGCACGTGCAACAGGTCGAGCTCGTACAACTCCGCCACCTCTGCCATGCGCGTCGCGAGCGCAAGATCGTAGGGGGGATAATCGAACAGCGGATAGCGCGATACTTCGACTTCGTGGTAATGGATGCTGGGGTGAGTGCCGATCAGCCGGATCGGCTGCGCGTAAGAGATGAAATGGATTTCGTGGCCACGTTCAGCCAGCTCTAGGCCAAGTTCAGTGGCAACAACTCCACTGCCGCCGTAGGTGGGATAGCACGTGATTCCAATTTTCAATCGGCGAGGCTCCCTGTTTCGAACTGGGCTTCCTCCATTCGATGGTGACGGGGTCGCGGGGATTCAGATTTTAGCGGCGGGATGGCGGGCGGTAGCCGAGGATTTCGTCTCCGGCCATTCTGCGGGGTTGGTCAGGAACTTCTCGTGCGCTCAGTCTTTTCGGGCGCCATCGCCTGCAGCCTGGGCGGCAGCGAATCCACCATCCATCTTTTCCAGGAATTGTTGCAAGCGCTGCTGGACCTGATTATCCAAAGCTGTAAATTCGATGCCCATTCCGACTCCCGGATCGCTGGCGCGGACTATGCCGGTGGTTTTGACTTTCTCCGAATCTATCCAGAAACAGATGATAATTTCGGTGCCGAGTGCGAGCGGGAGCATGCTTTCGACGTAACAGCCCCGCCCGCCAATGTCAGTGGCATTCGTCTGCATGTGAGCACGATTGGCATCCTTGAAACTAATCTCCAGCGGAAAAAGCACTTTATGGCGAACGAATCTACGCTTATTTCGTCCTTCCAGGCGGGCGGCCGCGGTAGCAGTTTGCGACATTTCCGGCCACGGATTTTGCTGGTTCTGGAGAATTTGCACACCGGCTTCGATTTTTCGCACTGGTCCCGCATCAACCACCCACACTACGCGAAAGCGCGCCTTCCGGTCGGCATACTGCACGCCAATAATATCCCCGGGCTTCAGTGGGTGCGCAATGCCCGACAGAAGGGCACCTTCATTGTTGATGTTGCCTGCGTAAGCGTTTTGAAAAAATGGGTGGCCTTCGGCGTCCATTCCCCATACGCGCACTAGAACGTCGGCTTTTGCATCAGATTGAGACTGAGTTTCCATGAGTTCGTTACTGTCCCGGTGCTTTCTGCACAATCATACCGTGAGTAAGGAATCCGGCTGCTAAACAAGTGATTCCGAGCATGTACCAAAGTACCGGTACTTTGGGAAGGCACAACAGGCCGATAGCTACTATTTCCTCTCGCGGCGAGGCTGCGGCGAGGAGAGATCACGGTAAGAGACAAGTTGGACCTTCTGCTCTACTAGAAAATCCCGAATATTCGGCGAAGTTAAAATCTCTAGCTCCCGCTCTCGTGACTGCAGCAGCCTGGTTCCGGAGTTTTGTAACGCGGCATCGTAATGGCCGGGATGGCAGACAAATTCCCAGGTGCCGTCGCCGAGGTTTGCAACGATGGTGCGAAAAATCCGCTCGCTAAGCGCGCCTGTTACAACCACCCCCGGTGTCCCGTCCGTCGTAATCATTCCGGCGTCAGCAACGATCCTGCGGAATTGCTGAGCCATTCGCCGCGCCGCGCTGACTTGTCCGTATCTCATCCAAAGATTCGTATGCGCGGACACGACAGAAAAGCTAGTCGGATCAAATGGGTTCCGCACAGCGGGAACCCCGCAGGCGCGCGCTGCCCGCAGCACCGGTCGCAGAATTTGCGGAAACATGTGAACGTGTTTGTGGGTGTCCACATGCGATAGCGCGATCCCGGAAGACTGCAATTTACGTACTTGTGCAGTAGATTCAGCTTCAACGTGCGCGGGATCGATGCGTCCAGTCAGCACTCGCAGCGAAAATTCTGTCAGACCATCGTGGAACCGCTTTACTGGGGATTGTCTGCCACTGACGAGGCTGGGAATCTCGGATCCCGGTAGCAGGGGTATGCCATCAGTAAGAACGATG
>JAFAWN010000105.1 GCA_019241735.1 Terriglobales bacterium | reverse complement strand
TGGGGGACCTCCGCGATTGCCTGTGGCAGAAAAAACACCCACGGAACCAGCCATACCAGAAGCAGCCCCCAGAAAATCAGCAGCGGGACAGTATCGTATCCAGGGGGCACTCGCTTATTCACGTAGCGCAGGAAGTGTTCGTTCACGAAGTAGAACCACAAAAACCCCCGCACGTTGCCCTCTCCGGGATTTCGGATTGCGGCAAGGATGTGCCAGGGCGCCGCCACGGCCAGGAAGACCAGCGTGCTTGAAACCAGGCGTAACCTCCTGAGGAAACCGAAATTTCCCGTTAGGAGCAAATAAAGTGCAATGGCGGCGGCGGGAAATATCAGCCCGATCAGCCCCTTGGTTAGCACATTCAACGCGCAGCTCGTCGCGAACCCCCAGCAATTCCAGCGAGACGGGCGTTCTTGTTCGACCGCGCCGAGAAAAAAATAAAATCCGAGCGTCAGCCACAGGCCGACGGCAACATCAGGGATCTGAAAGCGGGTATAGATGTAGGGCCCGACAGATGTGCCCAGCGCCACCGCAGAGTACAGGCCGCCAGCTTCACCATACGCGCGCCGCCCCAACGCATAAGTTGACAGTAAAAGAGAAAGCACAGATAACATCAGCGGCAGCCGGGTTGACCAGTCTCTGACTCCAAATACTTTGTAGCTTGCGGCGACCGCCCAATACATCAACGGCGCTTTCTCCAAGTATCGTATGCCATCCGTGTACAGCGTTACCCAGTCATGGCGCAGCACCATCTCCCGGGCAGCTTCTGCGTGAACTGTGTCAACATCATCCAGCAGACCGGGGGTAAACATTCCTGCCAGATAAATGGCCGCCCACAAAAAAACCGCAATCAGGATGGAGGCCACAGGTCCGAGGAATGCAACACCAGAATCGTGGAGACGGCGATCGGCGGAAAAAGCGGAAACTTCGCCAGAAAAGCTCATGCAGGATTCCGCAAGATTATACGGGAGCGGCAGCAGCTTCTAAGACGAGCCGGCGGCGACAGACATGGTTTTCGATTGGAGGTCATTGTCCGCTGTGGAAGACTCACCCTCAACAGGTTTCCACGCTCCTGCGAGTATGGTTTCCATAGGCGAGGTCGGATCCATCAGGTATCCGGTGCCGTTCTCGATTACCTGGCGTACTTTGAAGCCTAGGTCATGCAGCGAAAAAGGCTTCTGCAGGTAGCAGTGGATCACATCGATCGCTCCCTGCCGCAACACGGTATTGTCCGCGTACCCGGAAACGAAGAGTACTTTCGTCCCCGGCCGTTTGCGGGTTAATAGCTGCGCCAGTTTTGCGCCCCCCATCTGTGGCATCACGACATCGCTGATCATCAAATCGATCATCCCCCCGTAATCGCCGGCCACGCGCAAGGCGTCTTCTCCGTCTTTCGCGGCGAGTACGGTGTATCCGCTATGCGTGAGGAATTCCTGCGTCGCGTGCAGCACAGCGGCGTCATCCTCAACCAGCAAAACCGTCTCAAAACCCTGCGGCGCTCCTCGCTCCACAAATGCCAGCGGTCCAATAGTCTCCTGTTCTGCCCGCGGCAGGTAAATCTTGAAAGCCGTCGTCGGTCCCGCTTCGCAGTAAGCGCCGATGAATCCCCCACTCTGTTTAACGATGCCGTACACCGTGGCTAATCCCAGGCCGGTCCCTTTTCCTTCAGGCTTGGTCGTATAAAAAGGCTCAAATATGTGGGGCAGGTGTTCCGGGGGAATGCCGGCGCCGGTATCGGTCACGCTCAACAACACGTAATCTCCCGCTGGCACTTCCCGGCGCAATTCCAGGCAATCCGCTTCGAGGCGCACGCGTGCGGTTTCGATTGTCAGTTTCCCACCACCCGGCATGGCATCTCGCGCGTTCGCCGCCAGGTTCATGATGACCTGTTCGATCTGCACCGCATCGGCTTTCACGCTGCCTAAATCTGCCCCGGGGGTGAATACCAATTCGATGTCTTCCCCAATTAACCGGGGCAACATGCCGATCATCTGCCCAATCGTCAGGTTCAAGTCCAGCAATTGCAAAGACTGTGCCTGCTTGCGGCTGAATGTGAGCAACTGCCGGGTAAGGTCGGCCGCGCGGCTGGCCGCAGTCCTGATTTCAGCAACGTTGCGGCGTAGTGGATGCCCCACGCATAAAGAATCGAGCATAAGTTCCGCATACGCGCTTATCACCATCACCAGATTGTTGAAATCGTGTGCCACACCGCTGGCCAGCCGCCCAATGGCATCCATCTTCTGGGTTTGTTCGAGTTGGGATTGCAGTGTAAGGCGCTCGGTGATGTCGCGGTCGTTGGAAACAAAGTGGGTAATCCGGCCGTCGCTGTCGCGTAACGGGGTAATGGTTTTCTCTACGAACAAAACCCCGCCATCCTTTTTCCGATTGGCGATGACACCACGATATACGGCGCCGCTCAAAATGGTTTGCCACATTTCCCGGTAGGATTCTGAGCTTTGCTGATCGCATTTCAGAATGTGGAATGTGTTGCCGATAGCTTCTTGCGAGGTATAGCCCGTCGCGACCACAAACGCCGGATTAACGTACTCGATCACGCCCGACCGTCGGTAATGACCACCATATCCGCAGACTGCTCTACCGCGCTGTGCAGCCGCCGTAAGGTGTCCTCCGCCTTATGGATTTGCCGCTCCTTGTAATATTTTTCCAGGGCGCAACGAATGGCGTGGCTGATCGAGGATTCATTCTCGCTGGCTAAATGCAGGCACGCATAAACTCCAAACTGTATCGCAGTGTTTACCGCAGTCTCGTCCACTCCATCGCTGAGAAAGATGAGGGGAAGCGTGTAGCCTTCAATGCGCAACCGGTGCAGCAAACCTGCTCCCACCGCTTCCTCAGACTTGTAATCACATAGCAGCAGGTCATAACTGCATTCCCCCAGGGCCGCGAGAGTCTGCTCCTGCGAGTGGGCGTGCGCGAGCCGAACTGTCCCCGGTTCTACGCGCGACAGCAACCTGCGGAGGTAGGCAAAGTCTGCATCGCTATCACCGATCAGCAACAGACGTAACTCGCTGCCAGCCAGTCCCGATTGGGGGCCCTCAGCCATGGTCAAATCCCTCCATGTTTTCATCGGAGGGCAGGACCGTTCTGATTGCCCGTTCTCGGTTGTAGAACAAAAAGAAAAGATCGAGGGGTACCCTTTTTGAAACCGGGCAGTTTCGGGAATCACGTCCCTTTAGGCCGCGAAAAATGGAAGCCGGGAAACGAAAAAATTATCGCATCCACACGATTACCGCGATCACAGTCGCGGCCACGACGATCACAATGCCAACGGTGTAGCCATGAGAGGCCAGCCAGCCCTCCCGGCTGGCGGTGAGGTTCGAAAGGAATGTGGCCTTCTCCGGGGTGAAAGTGGAAGAGTTCGCAGCCGCTCCGGCTGCTTCACAATCTACGCACACTGTCCGTCCCTGCGAAACCGGAAACCCACAGGCACTACATTTTTTGACATCCAAGGGCGCCTCGCGGCTTTGGACGCCGGAAGCCTCCAATTCGGGCGCCGCGGAGATGGGCTTATCCAACTCTGCGGGATGGTCAAACTTTGGCGGCTGGGGTTTCGCGGCAGCTGATTCTGGTGCAGTGCGCGCCCCCGGTTCGCCAGCAGCCCCAGCCGCCGCTGCGGCCACGGGTTCGACGCGGGCTCCCTGGTTTGAGGCCGCGGTTACCGTCACCGGTGAGGTCTGAGAATCGCGCAAACCGGCCAGCTCAGGTGGACCCGTCGGTCGCTTGCTGCCATTCTGTAGCGCCTTCCCTCCACTCAAAATTTCCTTGCTTGCGCGTTTCGCTGCTTCTGCATGCTCTGATGCCGTCTGCACCATTTCCGCCAGACGTCGAAGCGCGCTCACGTCGCGTTCTTCAAACGCGTTCGTCCGCCCGGAAAATAACTCAAAGACCCCGGCAACCTGCTGCTCGCGAAAGAGTGGGATTACCATCACTGATGCGATCCCAAGCCGGCGGCAGCTTTCGCGATTTACCCGGGAATCGAGCTCGGCATCGTCGCAGCGCAGCATCTCGCGGCTGCGAACACTCTCTCCGGTAAGGCCAGAGTGCACCTGAAGGTGTACTCCCAGTTTCGGCGCGCTCGGGCCGGCGCTCGCCCGACAAATCATCTCCCCGCCGTCGGCGAGGGCAATGGCTGCGCCCGACGCTCCGGTGATGTATTGCGCCCGTTCCGCCAGCAGTTGCAGCGTCGCGTCAAAATCCCGTTGCGCCGATTCTGCCAGCGATCTGCCCGCATCCTCGGCTGGAAAGCGGAGCCGCCCCAAAGAATCGTCCTTCGAACTTTGTACCGAATCAGCGAGCTCAGAAAATGCTGGCGTCGCATGCCTCGCTGTGCCCGCTTGGGTTTTCTGGGCTGCGGCGGCGGAACCCGGTGAAGATGGGCTGGCGCCGGGAGGATTAAGGGTTGGATACTTATCCATAGGAATTAGGCTACGATTAAAACGTCGCGCCCTGGCAATGAAAAGTTCATCAAAGTGTTGCCATCGGGAAGCTGTACGTTAAGCATAAACCATGGTGGATACGCAGACCTGCCATGCAATGACATTACCCTTGTGCAAAACTAAGGTGGTTTTGGGCTTGCGTTCAGTAAGGGATGGGCGTTAACATCATGTTGTCCCCAAAAGCGGCCACGCTCCCTGGCTGGCCCCCGCGCCCTACGGCTTCCAGGCGCCGATGGACAAGTTCTAACGAATCCAATATCTGACGGATCAGAATATCTAAACGACGCGACGATCTGAAGGCACCAAACTCTTAGCGAATAAAGTTTCTGGCAAACGAAGTTCCAGAAAGCTCCAAACGAACACGGCACTTAGCGGTAAGAATAATCGGAAATGTGCGGCCGCTCTGGGAAGTATCAACCTCCAGGTTGATTGCCAGACGGGCAGGGTGCATATCGCAGAATTTGAGAAATAACCGTCGGGCCTTCTTGACCAGACCGGCTTGCGGATCTTAATGAATCGAAACACGGAAAAAGTATGAATGTTGGACCCCGGCAACCCTCCGGAGGAGGAGGGCGAAGCAGACGGCGACGATCGCGACGCCCTTCAAACCGCAACGGACAGCCTTCGGGCCGTGAACGCAATCAGCAGAACAGTATCTACACTGCGCCCATGGACCACAGTTATCGCGCCAATCAGGGCGGCACCAATGGTTCCCGACCTACCCGCGGGCGGCCGGGATTTGCCACGGCCTACGCTCCGGCAGAGCCGGAGCCGCTCCCCCATCAGGGGGATGCGAATCCCCGCATCTTTGCCTTCGTCGAAGATCTGTTCTTTCAGGCGAAAATTCAGGAGACCGCGCGCAAGCTCAACGTGAAGGTCGAATTTTGCAAGAAGGAAGAAAATCTGCTGGAGCGGATCAAAGAAAATGGGGACGAAAAGCCTTCGCTCATCATTTTCGATTTAAATAACGCCAACGCGAAACCGCTGGCGCTGATTCCAAAATTGAAGACTAAACTGAAGAAAGATACCTCCATCATCGGTTTTCTTTCGCACGTGCAGGGTGACCTCAAGCAAAAAGCCCACGAGGTGGGTTGCGATATGGTGCTGCCGCGCTCTGCGTTCTCCCAGAACCTCCCGCAATTATTGCGCCGCCACGGGGCCCCCGAAACTATCGTGTAAGCCCGGAGAGTTCCTTCTGCCGGAAATCTCTTAGCTGGGGAAGTGGAAGTGAACATCCTGCCGCGAAGGGATGGCCGCGCCATCCACGGTCGCTGGCCTGAACCGCCAGTTGCGCAATACCGCAACGACCTTGTCATCGATCCCGTACCCTAACGATGCCAGGACCCTGGTGTCAGTGATACGTCCATCCGCGTCGATTGTCACCTCGACGATCACATCGCCCTGAACCCCTGGTGGTAAATCCGAGCGCGAAATAATTGGGTCGGGGAAAACAATCGGCAACGCCGGCCGGGCCTCGTATCCGTTCACTGCGCCGGTTGCCAGGCTTCCATAAGGAGAACCCGCCGGGACGGTCGGCCCTGATTCTTTCATTACTTCGATCGTCTTGCGGTTAGCGCGCAGTTGAGTGACCGGCGGCTTATAACTCAGCGGTTTTCTGACGGAGGAAGTGGGGGACTGCGGACTGCTCGCTGCCAGATATACGAGGGACGCATGTCCATGGTTGCCCAACACCACAGAAGATGGGGCCAGGAACCGCGGAGCAGACCGGTGCAGCAACACCAGCAGCGCCAGTCCGTGGATCGCCAGCGACGTCAGCCATGGAAGCCTATGGCCAGTCTTCGAATTTGTTAAGGGCGCAAACATCCTCTC
>JAFAWN010000130.1 GCA_019241735.1 Terriglobales bacterium | reverse complement strand
CGCGCTCTAGCTGTCCCGTTCAATTTCCGCCAGTGTCGTGTTCTGGCGGTAAGCCCTAATCTCCATCGCGCTGGCCGCAACCAATACGACCGCCCCCACAAAGATTGCAGACGGCAGCGCGATGTAACGGTAAGCGACGGTGATCTGCGGGGGCACACCGCGCAGTCGCGCTCCTACCCAGATTCCCAGTATCCCCAGCAGCAAGCTTACTGCGAATGAAAGCAGCGTCATTAGAAAAGTGACCAACACCACCCTTGCTGGGATGAGGTACCAACGGGGTTTCGCCACGAGCGTTCGTCCCGGTGACATTTTTTAAGGCTACAACATTCGGGTTATGGCCGCAGCCTTCAGGTTGGCAGTGCGCTAGAATACTCGCCATGCCCCACGCATCTTCAGTGATTACGGTGCCCCCCGCAGAACTGGTCCGCAGCACACCCGTTTCCCAGGCGCCCAACGGGGTCTGTTATGCCGTTTCCGGTGAAGTAGGCGTTGGCGAATCTGATCTTGCCAGGATGGTCGCAGCGGTTCCAGCATCCGCGGCGGGAGCGCTTCAGCGCAAGGCGTACTATTTCGTCCCCCTCACCGTAAACCATGGTGAAGAAACGGTAATAGCCGACCGTTACGATGCCGCTCTCAGCGACAACGCCGTCTGCCACCGCAGCCTGGAACTTGGAGACTCCCAGTGCGTGTTCATTTCGACCCGGCTTATGGACGACAAGTTTTCAGTGGCATTCGAGTTTTACATTAATGTCGGTCACGCGATCGTTGAAAAGGCCGGAGTTTCTCGTGAATTTTCAGAGCTCGCCTGGAAGCAGGTCGAGTCTAAAGTCCGCGGAGAAACTTCTCTCGATGCATGGGAATACCGCAAGCTGGCTACTGAGGGGGGCCCGGACGCGGAAAAGCACAAAAATGAATATCTGGCGGCAGCTTTCTCTGACTCAATTTCGATTTATTTGCTGTCCCTGTTTATTGATGTCGATTACTACGACCTGCGCGAACGGGATTACACACTGCTGGCGCCGTCACAACTGGCTGAGAGATTGAGAAAAGTTGCGGAGTTGTTCCCCGCGAATTCTGGCTTCGAGTTCCAAATACACATTAAACGGAGAAGCTAGCGGCGGGGGTAGCCCTCAAGCCGAGCCAATTTCATGTCCGTCGCCGTCCGATCGTTCGCCAAGATTAATCTTGGGCTCTGCATTGGCGCGCCTCGCTCCGACGGCTTCCACGAGCTTCACACCGTCTATCAGACCATCGCGCTGCACGATGTCATTCGCGTGCAAGTAATCCGCGGCACGGGGATTGATATCCGTTGCCACGATACGCGAGTTCCCAAGAACGAAACCAACACCTGCTACAGGATTATGGAACTTGCGCGGAGCCGGCTTCGGTTTCGCGGCCGTGTCGTCATCGAAATCGAGAAGCGGCTTCCGGTACAGGGGGGTCTTGGCGGGGCCTCCGGCAATGCGGCGGCTGCACTACTCGCACTTGAATCTGAAATTCACCAGAGCCTGCCCACCGCGACCAAACTGGAAATTGCTGCCGGAGTTGGCTCCGATGTTCCACTTTTTCTAGTCGGCGGCACGGTCCTTGGCGTTGGACGAGGCCAGGAAGTGTATCCACTTTCGGATTTTCCGAGGATTCCATGCGTAGTGGCCCTCCCCAAGATTCAAATCTCTACTCCGAAAGCCTTTATTAACTGGGACGACTCGCAGTCCAAATTGACGCTCACGGCAGCGTCCGATAGAATAACTGGGTTCAGCGGCATGTTGGTCCAGTGGTTGAGTGGATCTTCCGGAGCCGGAATAGAGGCTGGGAGGATTCCATCCGGTGTCCCTGTGAAAAGAGGCAGGGGCCGGGCCGAGACCCTATTTCTCGACCTTGTCCGTACCGGGATCGAAAACGACTTTCAGCAAGTTGTTTTTCCTAAGTATCCCGAATTGCGCAAGGTGAAGAGTGAACTGGAGAAGGCAGGGGCGCTGTACGCCTCTTTGTCTGGCTCGGGCTCGGCGATTTACGGGCTTTTCGGGTCACACCAGACGGCGAAGGCGGCTGCTGTCCGTTTGCAAGATCGCGGAATAGATGCAGTTTTTACAACTACGCTGACGCGGCAGCAGTACTGGAAAAGATTTTTTAGGGTTTAGTTTCTCGATTTGTTTTCGAGGGAAACGGTTTTCCCACTACAATCCAGATCGCAGAACTGGAATCAGGATTGGGCCGTCGACTAATGGTAGGTCAAGTGCCTTTGGAGCACTTTGTCTAGGTTCGAATCCTAGCGGCCCAGCCAGAAAAGTAATTTCGACTGAGAGCTCACTATGGCAACGCTTGCGACCGCCACGGAAAAAAAGATGCAGTCTGGCGCTGAGGAGAAGCTTGAGCGGAAGCCCCATCGTGCTCGCATGGACGATAAGCTCAAAATCTTCAGCGGCAATGCCAATGAACGGCTGGCTGATGACGTCTGCTCCTTTCTTGGATTGACGCGCGGGCAGGCATGCGTCAGCCGGTTCAAAGATGGTGAAGCTTATGTTCAGATACAGGAAAATGTCCGTGGCGCCGATGTGTTTGTCATCCAGCCCACCAGTCGTCCGGTGGATGAGCACTTGATGGAGTTGTTGCTGATGATGGATGCCCTCAAGCGGGCGTCCGCGCGGCGCATCACGGCGGTTATTCCGTATTTTGGGTATGCGCGTCAAGACCGTAAAGATAAGCCGCGGGTACCGATTTCCTCCAAGCTGGTGGCAGATCTTTTAACCACAGCCGGAGCCGACCGGGCCCTGATTGTGGACCTGCATGCCCCTCAATTGCAGGGCTTCTTCAACATTCCGGTAGATCATCTGTTCGCGTCCCCGGTGCTGGTCGATTACTTCAAGCGCATGAACCTGCCAAACCTTACCGTGGTTTCGCCTGATGCTGGGGGCGTCGAACGCGCACGGTTCTTCGCCAAGAAGGTGGATGCCGCTCTCGCCATTATGGATAAGCGGCGGGTTGAAGCCAATGTGGCCGAAATCATGCACGTTATCGGCGACGTGGAAGGCCGCACCTGCCTGGTGATTGACGACTTGATCGATACCGCGGGCACCCTGGTAAAAACTGCAACCGCATTGATGGAAAATGGAGCAGCTGATGTTTACGCCTGCTGCTCGCATCCGGTGCTGTCCGGCCCGGCGGTGGAAAACATTGCAAGGTCCTGTATTAGAGAAGTGGTTGTCACCGATACCATCCCGCTCAGTGCGGAAGCTAAGAACGAACCCAAGATTACCGTCCGCTCTGTCGCGGGATTGATTGGGCGCGCTATTCAATCAATCCACGAAGAGACCTCGGTGAGCAAATTATTTTTGTAAAGGAAAGCACTTATGGCAACTGCAACCGAAAATAATGTCCTGGAATCGCAGCCCCGCACTCCGGGGAACAAAAATGACGCGCGCCGCGTTCGTCGCGGCGGCAAAGTTCCAGCCGTGCTCTACGGGGCGGGTAAGGAAGCGGTTTCCCTCAGCCTCGATCCGCGCCAGGTGTCGCGCATACTGCACTCGCAGACTGGCTACAACACGATTTTTGATCTCGCTCTGGACGGCGGTGAGCGCCTTAAGGCGATGATTGTAGATTGGCAGTATGAGCCTATAAAAGGCGCTCTTCTGCATATTGATTTGAAGCGCATTGCCATGGATCGCAGGTTAAAGGTCGAGGTCCCGATTGTGCTTACCGGAGAATCTGCCGGAGTGAAGCAACAAGGCGGCATTCTGGAGCAAGTCTTGCGCGAAGTGGAGATTGAATGTTTGCCGGGAGATATCCCCGCAGCCATTGAAGCTGACGTGAGTGAACTGGTTTTTGGCAAAGTGTTGCGCGTTTCCGATCTTCCTCATGGGGACAAATTAAAGTTTCTGACGGACGGGAATCAGCCCGTCGCTCACATCACCACCGTGAAGGAAGAGGTAGCAGCCACTCCTGAAGCCACGGCGGCTGAGGCCGGCGCTGCCGCTGCCGAACCCGAAGTCATCAAGAAGGGCAAGCAGGAAGTTGAGGGTGAAGAGGGCGCGGCCGCCCCTGCCAAGGGTGGTGAGAAGCCAGAGAAGAAAGAGAAAGAGAAGAAGTGATCGCCCCTGGCCGCGGTTGAAAGCGCGTGAAGCTTATTGTTGGGCTGGGCAATCCGGGGATTGAGTATCAGTTCACGCCGCACAACATGGGCTTTCTGGCAATTGACCGGGTAGCCAGCGAATATGGAATCGAGGTCCGGAACCGTCATTGCCGCGCTCTTACTGGCCGGGGATTGGTTGAATCCGAAGCAGTCCTGCTCGCAAAGCCAGAAACGTTCATGAACCTCAGCGGTATCGCCGTACGCGAGCTGGTTGCCGAACATGCGATTGCCACGGAAAAAGATTTGATCGTGATCCATGACGAACTGGATTTCCCGCTGGGATCAGTACGGATCCATAAGCGGCGGGGGCCGGCCGGCCATCACGGGGTGGAATCAGTGATTGGTGCCCTCGGTACCCAGGATTTCTTGCGGATCCGCCTGGGAGTTTCGCCCGATCGAAAGGTGACCGATGGAATGGGATATTTATTGTCTCCATTTCCTAAGTCGCGGTGGCCCACGGTCAGTGAGGAATTGGACGTTGCATGGTACGCAGTGAAAGCGATTTTGACCGAAGGCCCTGCAGCAGCCATGAACCGTTTTAATCGTAAGAATGAGGACGAGATAGAGTGACCTGGAGAAAGTTGGAGAAATCATGAACCGTACGTATGAACTGATGTTTATTGTCCGGCCTGACATGACCGAAGAGGACCAGGACAAATTGATATCCACCTTGCAGACCGCTGTGACTTCCTCGGGCGGCGAGGTGAAAAGCATGGAGAAGATGGGCAAGCGGCGACTGGCCTACACCGTTCGTCGTTTTCACGATGGGCTCTACATGCTTTTGACGGTCGAGGGCAGCGGTGGCTTGATCCACGAACTTGAGCGCAGGCTTCGGGTCACCGAACCCGTGATCAAGTTTCTGACTGTCCGGATCGATGAGGAACAGAAGCGCCTGGATAAAATCAAGGCGATTAAAGATGCACGCCGGAAAGCCGCTACGCAAGCAGCGGCTCCAGCCTCGCCCGAACCCGCTGGCGAAAACGCCGCGCCGGTGACGGTATAAGAGTCAAATTTTTAGAGATTAAGGAGCATCATGCCTGACGAAACTAGACCAGCACCGACGACCACCGAACGCTCATCCGGCGGCGACCGCCCTCATGGAGGCGACCGCGGAGAGCGCCGCCCCTCCTCCCGTCCCGGCGGACCCGGCGGAGGCGGCCGGGAAGGCGGACGTAAATACTTTCGCCGCAAGAAAGTGTGCAAGTTCTGCACCGAGAAGATTGAGGCCATCAACTACAAGGACGTCCGGCTGCTCGCCGGCTTTGTGGCCGAGAGCGGGAAAATCGTTCCCCGGCGCCTAACTGGTGTTTGCACCCCGCACCAGCGACGGTTGTCGTCCGCGATCAAGCAGGCGCGAAACATTGCGTTGCTCCCATTCGCTGGCCGTGCATCGTAGCCCGCGCTACCGCAAGCACAATATTGGAACGGAGGCATTTGGATGGAAGTCATTCTGAAGGAAGACGTCGCCAAGCTGGGATCGCGCGGAGATGTGGTCAAGGTCGCGGAGGGATACGGCCGCAATTTCCTGCTACCACGCAAGCTCGCCATCGAAGCGTCGGCTGCAAATAAGTCGGTGATTGAGCAGATGAAGGCGGCAACCGTCCGGCGTTCGGCCAAAGAAAAAGCAGGAGCCGAGGCTCTGGCCAAGCAGTTCGAAGGCGTTTCAGTATCGTTCCAGCGGCGCTCTGGCGAGAATGAGCAGCTTTTCGGTTCGGTGACGTCCGGCGATATCGCCGACGCACTGGCGAAGAAAGGTTTCGAAATCGATCGTCGCAAAATACAGATTCACGAGCCGCTCAAGAGCCTGGGGGAGTTTGCGGTCCCGATCAAACTGCATAAAGAGGTGACTACGCACCTCAAAGTAGTCATCGAAAAAGAAGAGGCCGAGTCCTAACCCAAGACCATCGCCGCGCTGAATTCCCTTCGCGAATCCGTGCGGAAAGGTCGAAAACCCAACTTTCATTGCTCCCAGACAGGCAAATCGCGTCCCCGTTAGGAACCGCCAAACCGTAGTATCATCACGGTTTCCTCGATGTTCGGACTGCAATATTCGTCCTGTCCGCTGGCACTACAATCCTGCTTACTATTGACCTGCTCCGGCGTCTAAAGTTACGCCACCGGGAAGAACGGCTATGGCGCCCGGTTTCTTAAAGGACAGGAAAATTATGCCGGCCGATGCAGCCGTATTATCGTTGGTGATGGGCGGAACTTCTGCTCGCCGAGTGAGAACCGGCCAGACCGAAGGCAGCAACGCAACCCAGGACCCTGGTTTAGCGGGCCATATGGCTGGGCAAAGCATAGGTCGTATCGATGACACAATGCTGGTGCGCGAAGCGCAACGCGGCAATCGCGCCGCTTTCGAAGAACTTGTGCGCCACTACGACCATGCCGTCCTCCGCCTGGCCATGCACCTTACCGGGTCGGAGCA
>JAFAWN010000128.1 GCA_019241735.1 Terriglobales bacterium | reverse complement strand
CCATCGCCATGCACGACCGGCTGGGGATCCGGTAAGCCCAAACGTAATTTCCGCAAGAACAAAACACATAAAGGAGGTCCGGCAATGGAGGTCCTTTCGAAATTGCTGCAAGGACTCGCGTTCGTCCCCGGGGTGGTGGCGGCGATAGAAAAGTTGTTTCAAGGACGGCCGGGCGGGGAGAAGAAAGACGCGGCTATGTCATTCCTGCAGACGGCGTTGTCCATGACGGAAGCAGTCGCGAACCGGCAGATTATTGACCCCGCGAAGTTCAACGAGGGTCTGGAAAAGCTGATCGCTGGGACTGTGGAGTGACTGAACGCCAGCAGCTGGGCGAAACCATGAACGTAAAGGCTATCCGACCTCTTCGCTCCAGTTTTCCAGTGTCTTCTTGACCAGGGCCATGAACTGATCAGCAACCGCGCCATCAATCAACCGGTGATCGTACCCGAGGGTCAGGTGAACCAGCGAGCGGATGGCGATGGAATCGTTCCCCGCGGCATCGGTTATAACCACCGGTGCTTTGGTGATTCCACCAACACCCATAATTGCTGAATTCGGCTGATTGATGATGGGGAGTCCGAAAACCGCGCCGAACTGCCCGGGATTGGTGACGGTGAAAGTTGAGCCTTCGACATCTTCCGGCTTCAGTTTTTTGGACCGGGCGCGCTCGCCCAGATCGGCGATGCCCCGCTGCAATCCGAGAAAATTGAGCTCTCCGGCATTTTTTAATACCGGGACGATAAGTCCCCAATCGAGAGCCACCGCAATTCCGACATTCACGTTGCGGTGGTAGCGGATGTTTTCGCCTTCAATGGACGCGTTCACGATGGGGAACTGTTGCAGCGCAATGATGGCTGCGCGTACGAAAAACGGCATGAAAGTTAAGCGCGCGCCGTGGCGCTGCTCGAAAGCAGACTTTTGCTTGTTGCGAATTTGAACGATGCGCGTGATGTCCACTTCAAACATGGCATGAACGTGGGCGCTGGTGCGGCGCGACTCGATCATGCGCTGCGCAATGATCTTGCGCATTTGCGTCATGGGCACGGTTTCAGCTGGAATCCCCACCGGAGCTGGCGCTTTGGCCGGAGCGCTGGACGGAGTTGCGGGCGATGCGGTTGCGGACTGTGGCGTCGCGGTCCCCCGGGCGGGTGCTGACGCCGGCGTCGATGTCTGTTGCTGACCGCCCACGAACGCCATGATGTCCTGTTTGGTGATGCGGCCACCGATCCCGGTGCCCGAGACCTGGGACAAATGAATGTTATGTTCGCGGGCGATCTTGCGGACCAAAGGTGAAGACCGCGCGTGCTCGCCATCTTCGCCGCCTGGCGCTTCCTGCGTTTGCGGCGCGGGAGCGTTCTGTCCATCCGCCTGCGATTCGGTACGGACCGGGGCAGGCTTTTCCTGCGATGGGGGCTCTGCTGCCTGGGTGGCTTTAGCAGCCGGCGGCTTGGAAGCCGCCTCGCCATCAGAGGCAATAGTTCCTACAACTGTATTCACCTGAACGGTGTTGCCCTCGGTGACTTTTATATCCTGGAGCACGCCAGAGGCGGGGGCGGGAATTTCTGCGTCAACTTTATCGGTTGAGATTTCAAATAGCGGTTCGTCACGCTGAACTTTATCTCCGGTTTTCTTCAGCCATTTGGTGATGGTGCCCTCGAAGATGGATTCTCCCATCTGCGGCATGACGATGTCAGTTGGCATGGTTCCTTCCGCGCTTCAGGCTACGAAGTTAGTGATGCAAAGGCCGATTATATAAGAGATGGCTGGCCGCGGCTGTTCCCCGCCGTGCCACAGTCCGACAAACTAATGCTTATCAGTCGTGATCGTGTTCGCGATTCGGGGCCGCTGGATTTTCTGGCTGAGGCGAAACCCCGTAGGATTTTTTCCAGTAATCCTGAACCCCCGGCGGCAGCTTATCGAGCCGGGAGAGAAACCCCGTCACTTTCCACATATCTTGATCAGTCAGGGCCTTGTTCCACGCGGGCATTCCGGTATAGCGCACGCCGGTGCGGACGGCATAATAAATGTGCCATTCAGGGTCGTCGAGCGGCCGAAGGATGATTTGCGGTGCTGGAGGGTAAAGGGAATGTTCGAGCGCGGCGGGCTTGTTGTCGAGCGTCCCATGGCACAACGCGCAATTCATGGTGTAAATCTTCATTCCGTCGATCAGGTTCTCGTCGGTCGGGGGCACCGGATTGGTGACGCGCGGAGCGTGGCGGTCCATGGAGGCGTCAAGGGCGGTCATGGCCATCCGCCTTTCCCAGCGCGGAGGCGTCGCATCCGCGGACGTTGGCAACATGCCGGCCGCGGCAAAGATCGCGCCCCCAATCAGCAATGCGGCGATAACCACGAGGACTCCGAGGATGAAATTCCGCATTTTTCCTCCTAATGAAATTGCTCAACCGCTAGTACGCCTTCAGGCGTCGGGCTTCACGCACCACATCCGACACTTTGGGCAGGAAATATTCCTCCTGGGGAGGTGAGAAGGGCACTGGCGAATCCTGCGCGGTGATGCGCACGATGGGTCCGTCCAGATCGTCGAAAGCCTGTTCATTGATGATGGCGGCAATTTCGCCGGCGATCCCACCAGTGCGAACGTCCTCGTGCAGCAGGATCACTTTATTGGTTTTGCGGACCGTTTGCGCAATCGCATCGCTATCTAGTGGCGTCAGGGTGCGTAGGTCCACGACCGCGATGTCGATGCCTTCTTTGGCGAGT
>JAFAWN010000042.1 GCA_019241735.1 Terriglobales bacterium | reverse complement strand
GTAGCGCAAAAGGCCAGCGCTATGAGATGAACCTGCTGCTGGCCAGCCTTCGCCGCGTCGAGGTTCGCATCGAACCTCAAAGCATCACTGAGTTTCTGAAGTGGAAGAACCGGATGGCGGAATATAACCGGGGCACGCTGCCAGAAGGGATTCTCGACACGAAGCAGGAGACGAACCTATTTCTCGAGGCCGGGCCGGAGTGTTCTGCCGCCGGGGCCGGGGAATGACGGTTCCTGCGAACCCGATGCTGGGGGAGGAAACGTGAAACGGGCAATTTTATTTTTAGCTGCTTTAGTTTTATGCATGTCTGCTGCTACCACGCTCGCTCAGGAGAGCGTTGGAGGGAACTGGTTTCTATACGAATCGGAAGATCCGATGACCGCTGCGAAGGATGTCCGGCTCGAAATCCAGGCGGACAATTTTCTGCGCGAAAGTTCTTATCGCAAGCCGAAGATTGAAATCGCTTGCCAAAACGGTGATTACAAGCACGCTACCTTTATCCCGGGGACCAAGCTGGGGCCTCCGAACCGTCCCGGGTTCTGGTGGCAGCCACAACAGGAAGTTCTGGTGCGCATCGACAATAAACATCACCGGAAGGGCTGGAACTGGATGCGTGATCGTTCGCTTGCGATGGACAAGGGGACGGTGCGCGATTTGTTGAAGGCCAAGCTGTTCCGGGTCGAATTCAATTCCGGACGCGGCCCGGAAATCGCCGAGTTCACCCCGGATGGGCTGAACCGCGACCGAGTGTACAAGGCGTGCGGATCCGAGCTCAAATAGTTACGTTAATTTGCTGCCGAGTTTCAGAGAAAAACCGGGCTGGTTTGCCCGGTTTTCCTTTATGGCGTCGACTTGTTGCCACGACGCAAACTGATGCTGAGGGGGCCTGCGGCCAGGTTTGGCCGGTAAATTCTCATTTTCGCCCCGGCGGCCTCAGTTAAATCCAAACGGAGAAGAGACAGCGCTAGTAGGTTAGGATGCAACTCTGGGGCCGGAATTAGTTCAAACGAGAGGATTATAGTTCGTGTTGTAAATTGTTGCAGGACATATGTTTGTGTTGAGTACAGCAAAATGCCCGCTGCTATGGAAGATGTCCCAGAGAAGGTAAATAATTGCACTCGGGCGGACCCATCGTTGGGACTGACGCTGACATGATCACAATGCAGTCCGCTTTGAACTTACAGGTCGTGCCGGCCCTGCATGGCTTTCAGCATGGTGATCTCGTCGGCGTACTCGATGTCGCTGCCGACCGGAATTCCCATCGCAATCCGCGTGACTCGCAAGCCTGGGCGGCGCAGGCGGCCGGAGAGATAAGTGGCGGTAGCTTCACCTTCCACGGTAGGGTTCGTGGCGATGATGACTTCATCGACCTGATTGCTTTCCACACGTCTCATCAAGTTTGAAATCCGCAACTGTTCTGGCCCGATGCCATGAAGCGGCGATAGAGTTCCGTGCAGCACGTGGTACACGCCATTGAAGTGCTTGGTCTTTTCAATGCTGGCAATGTTCGTGGGTTCCTCGACAACACAGACCTGACGCAGGTTGCGGGTCGCGCTGCTGCAATAAACGCAGGGATCGACGTCGGTGATGTTGTTGCATTCGGAGCAAAGTACCAGGCTTGCTTTAACGTCGCGAACGGCGATTGCCAGCGCGTCAGCATCTTCATTGCTGGAGCGCAAAATGTGAAAAGCGAGCCGCTGGGCGCTCTTGCTGCCAATGCCGGGCAACTTCTTCAACTCCTCGATCAACCGGGCCAGCGGTTCTGCAAAGCGGGACATGATTTTTAGTGGGTGAACGACCGGATGCTATTCGCGCGGTTACAGGCCGGGGATATTCAGACCGCCTAGCATGCCGCCCATAGTGGACTGCATCGCTTCATCTACTTTATGACCGGCTCCATTGATGGCGGCGGTGATTAGATCCTGCAACATTTCCAGATCACCAGCTTTGACCGCTTCCGGGTCGATCTTGATGCTTAAGACCTGCTTGCGGCCATCCATCTTGACGTTTACGGAGCCTCCGCCAGAAGAACCCTCGACCACAGTTTCTTCCATCTTCTTTTGTAAAACTTCGTATTGCCGTTTCGCCTGCGACATCATTTCCTGAATATTGAATTGGGTCATAGTGAACTCTTATTTGATTCCCCGGCGAAGGAAGAAGAAGCACATTTCGCGCCGCGCCGGGTGTGACAAATGTCAGGGCTTTTCTTTGTAATCGATAATCGTCCTGATCTCGGCCCCGAATTTTTCCTTCATTCTCGCCACAATCGGATCCTCCTCCGCGCGCCGCCGGCCTCCGCCGTTTGCAACTGGTGCCGGGGCTGCGGCCTTGGGCTGAGTCTTAGCAAGC
>JAFAWN010000408.1 GCA_019241735.1 Terriglobales bacterium | reverse complement strand
GCGGCACTCACAGAAGTACTGGGAGGGGTCGAACGGGTGTCATCCGTGCTGGCGACGCGCCGCTCGACGGTTGTTGCTGCCGATACCGGAGAGAAGCTTCCGATGACCGCACCTGACCAAGTGCTCGTGAGCGGTACCCTTGCCGGCGGAGCTCCGGTGTCCATTCATTACCGCGGCGGATTGCCCCGCGATGGCCTCGGGTTTATTTGGGAGATTAATGGTACGTACGGGGACATTCGTGTGACGGGCCCCTTCGGCCACCCGCAGGCGGTGCAACTTTCGTTGCAGGGGGCACATGGCAATGAAAAGGAGTACCAGCTCTTAGAAGTGCCGGATTGTTATCGCGGTCAATTTCCGGAAAACCCGATAGCGGGAAATGTTGCCCGTGTCTACGCAAAGATGGCCAGGGACCTGCGAGAAGGAACCCACACCGCCCCGAGCTTTGACGACGGGGTCAAAATTCACCGGGTGATTGCGGCGATTGAGAAGGGGGCCCACGAAGGACAAGTGGTTGACGAGCACTCTTCGAGGTAGCGTAGGACAGAAGTTCCTCCAATTCCCGCCCGGAGGTCGCGCCCCTTCCTGTCCACATAGCCCACTTCCCTGCGCTGTTCGTAACTAAGAAGTCCGGCGTGAAGCCTATAAGATGATGGGTGGAGGCTGTTATTCCAATGCCCAATCTGGGAACTGATAATCTTGCGGTCGATTCAAAAGCGGATTCAAAGTGTGAACGGCGATGGCCGCGTTACAGCGTGAACGTGCCCATCCGTGTCATCGTGAAAACTGAGATGAAGTCGTCGATCTTCGATGGACGCGGCACTTCGCTGAGCGAAGGCGGGATGGAGATGTTTGCTGGCACTGAACTTCACGTCGGCGACCAGGTGGGGGTGGAATTCACGCCCGCCTATTCTGCGCCGCCGGTCCGGGTGGCAGCGAAGGTGCGCCATCGCTCCGGCTATACCTATGGATTAGAGTTTCTTACTGGCAGCGAGCGTCAGATGCAGGAAGTTACGCAGCTGAAAATGCATTTGTCGAGCATGGTGGGGGCTGCGCGCGCCTGAAATTACATTTTGTAGTGGCCGAGGTCCTCGTCGTTGAGGCCCTCCAGCCATTTGCGCAATTCTTCGCTGGTAACCCGATCGGTTACGTTAGCCGCCAGCTTGGTATGGTTGAGCACATCCGCTTCAACAAAAATGGGACAATCAACGCGTAACGCCAGCGCCAGCGCGTCCGACGGCCGGGAGTCGATGCTGATAATGTGGCCTTCGCGCTCCACCCAAATCACCGCGTAAAACGTGTCGTCCTTCAGTTCGGTCACCACCACTTTATGAACGTGGGTATCCAAGCCGACCAGCACATTCTTTATCAGATCGTGAGTCATGGGCCGCGGGGTTGCGACTTTCTCAATTTCGAGCGCGATGGCGTTGGCCTCGTATATTCCGACCCAGATCGGCAGGACGGTATCGCTGGCTGCATCTTTGAGAATCACGATGGGCATGTTGCTGACCGGATCCATCATCAGCCCGCGGATTTTCATTTCCACTTCCATGAAAGGTCTCCCAAGCGCCTGCCCCTCCGATCCTTATAGCACCATTTCTCCCATGAGACTGTTGGGAAAACTCACCGTGGTAACCACCGGTACATAGCTACCGACCCGGGGAACGGATCCGTCTGGCACCGTAAAACCGATCAACTTGTTCTGCGATGTCCGGCCTAGCCAGTGACCGCGCACGTCATTTTTCCCTTCAACCATCACTTCAACTTGTCGGCCGACGTGCCTTTGATGGCGGGAGGTTTGTATGGCTTTCTGCGCTTCTTGAAGTGTACGCAAACGTCGGGATTTTTCTTCGTCCGGGATCGCGTTTTCCAAGCTGAGGGACGGAGTGTTGGGGCGAGGAGAATACTTAAAGCCAAATATTGCGTCGAACTCAACTTGTTTCAGCAGCAACAACGTCTGCTCGAAATCGGATTCGGTCTCGCCTGGAAAACCGACAATTACGTCGGTGGTAATGCTCAACTCGCGGTGGGCGGATTTCATCCAGCCAATGCGTTCCAGGTATTGCTGGCGGGTGTAGAGCCGCTGCATGGCATTGAGAACATTATCTGAACCGCTCTGCACCGGCAGGTGCACGTGGTCGCAAAGCGCGGCACTGGCGTCGATGGCGTCGACGATGTCGCGGCCGAAGTCGCGTGGATGCGAGGTTGTAAACCGCACCCTTCTAATCCCGGGAACTTCTCCCACCGCGGTCAGTAATTCCGCGAACGTCATCTTGCCTGCCGGATCTTTGTAGGAATTTACATTCTGCCCCAGGAGTTGGATTTCGGTGTAGCCGCGGTCCGCCATCTGCCGGGCCTCGCCGCAGACGGAGTCCGAGGTTCGGGAGCGCTCCTTGCCGCGAGTGTATGGGACCACGCAATAGGAACAGAACTTGTCGCAGCCTTCAATGATTGTGATATAGCCACGGTGAGGGTTGGTGCGCGCAGTGAATTCCGTCTCGAAGCACTCGTCGGTCTCGCGGTCATCGAGTCCGGTTACCCGCTGGTTCCCTGCTGCAATCTGCACCAGCATTTCCGGAAGCTTGCGATACGATGCGGACCCGCAAACCAGGGAAACGTGCGGAGCACGGTCAAATATCTTTTCGCCTTCCTGCTGGGCAACGCACCCCAGAACGCCAAACTGTTTGCCCTGTTTTTGCAACTTCTTGTAATCGCCCAGGCGGTGGAAAACCTTCTGCTCAGCCTTGTCGCGGATGGAACATGTGTTATAGAGAACCAGGCCGGCTTCTTCTACTGTCGGGACCTGAAGATATCCCTGGCCCAGTAGTGTGCCCACCACTTTCTCCGAATCGTGGGCGTTCATCTGGCAGCCAAAAGTTTCCAGAAAGAAGGTCTTGGGGACGGCGGCGGACATCGTAAGGCCAGTATAGCGGATGCTGCAGGCCCGGTATCCTCCCCCCTCGGTTTTAGCAGATGATCAAAGTCCCGGTCTTCATTTGAGCTCAGACGGCCGGAGCCCGCCGTCTGTTAGTTTTCTGTTACCTGAACCCCCGTGCAAGTGTTTGGCTGAAACCTTAGCCCTAAGGAAGTCGTATTGCTGCACGACTCCCCTTTCTTACGCCCGGTGCTCTAGCCTGCGGCCTGCTCTCGGTCCTCAATGGTTTCGCCATAATTTGTGCGCTTTGCGGTTGACTTACTATACAATTGAGTAAGACATGATCAATCGAATTACTACAGTAAGCACCAAAGGGCAATTGGTCATCCCAGCGGAGATGCGCGAATTACTGCGAATCAAGCCCGGGACCCGGATTGCGATCACATTGAGTGGGTCACGTATCGTGCTGCAGCCAGTGTCAGAAAAACTGGTGGACGAAACCCGCGGAATGTTCTCCGACGGGCCATCGCTTTCGAAGGCGCTCTTAAGGGAACGCAGTAAAGATAAATGGTGACCTACATCCTCGATGCCAGCGCAGTATTGCGTTATCTCGACGGCGAAGCTGGTTCCGAGCGGGTTTCAGAGATCATCAAAGGCCACCTATCAGATCAGAACCACGTTCTAATCTCAGCGATCCACTGGGGAGAAATTGCGGGTGTGACCGCCAAAGTCCACGGCAATAAGGCGGTCAACCTCGTTATTTCACGGCTTTCTTCATTTGGATTCGAAATTGTCCCCGTTACCGCCGACCGCGCGCTCAGGTCGGCGTTAATCAAGGTCGCCACTAAAGTCCCTTACGCCGACGCGTTTGGAGTGGAACTTGCGGCCACCCCAGGCGAACATATACTGGTGACGGCAGATTTTGACCTCAAGGCGGCTTCGCAAGATGTGAAAATCGAATTCCTGCCGCGGAAATAAGGGAAGCGTGCTCCCTTGGCGGGTGCCCATCCGTTCACTGTCTGCCTTTCGTTCTCTGACCTCTGACCAAATCGAGAAAGGCCTGGTGAACGCGAGTATCGTCCGATAATTCGGGATGGAAGGTCGCCGCCATCACATTTCCCTTCCGCACCGCGACGGGATCGTCGCCATCGGTTGCAATCACTTCGACCCCCGGGCCGACGCGCTCGATTTTTGGCGCGCGAATAAACACCATTTCCAGCGCGGAGCCTTTGTCATCGGGCTCCGCGTCAGCGCTATGAAATCGTCCGGGACGGATGGAGCTGTCAATCTGCCGGCCGTAGGCGTTGCGGCGGATGCCGATATCGAGCGCGCCCAATCCCTGTTGCACAGGGTTCTCCACCTCCGACGCCAGCAGAATGGCTCCGGCGCAGGTGCCGAAAGTCGGCTTGGCGCGTACAAATTGCTTAAGCTTTTCGAATCCAGCGTCGCCCAGAAGTCTTATAAATGTCCCCGACTCGCCCCCAGGGATTATCAGACCATCGATCTCGTCCATTTGTTCCGGCTTTTTCACGAGAACAACTTCGGCGCCGAGTTCTTGAAGACGCTTGCGGTGAGCATCAAAATCACCTTGCAGTGCGAGGACCCCGATTTTCATAAGAAGGGATTGTGCGTGATATGTACGATTTTAACGGATGCATGTTGCGGCCGCGAACCGAGATCAACTTGGCGAGGATGGCGAATCTTCTTCCCTTCCCAGCCGCAGGCCCTAATTTTGATGCGGGGGTATAAGCGCGTCGTGACCTGCCCTCCTGATGATTGGACTTCCTCGTCAGAGCATTT
>JAFAWN010000053.1 GCA_019241735.1 Terriglobales bacterium | reverse complement strand
ATCCAGTCAATCGCCCGCTGCACCGATTCCCGCTGGTAGCGGCCATTGGGATGTTCCACCTGCGCCAGGGCAAGCGCCACCATGGCGGAGTCATCCACGTCCGGATAAAACTCGTTATTAAATTCGAAATACCACCCGCCGGGTTTCCCCTTCGGGTTCTTTACCTTCCAGTCGCCGGCATTGCGGACCTGCTTTTGCAGAATCCAATCGGCGCATTTCACCAGGCGCGAATCACTCGCCGGCACACCACTGTCTCCCAGCGCGAACAACGCATAGGCGGTGTCCCATAGTGGAGACTTGCAGGGTTGCATGCGGAAGGTGTCGGCTTCCTCGATTCCGAGTTTTTCAAATTCATCCAGGGCCCGGATCACCTGTGGATCATCCACCGAGTATCCCAGACACCGCATAGCAATAATTGAGTTCATGATCGACGGAAATATCGCGCAGAGGCCGTCGCTCATGTCAAAGCGCTCGACCATCCAGGCTTCCGCTTTACGGAGGGCGATGGAGCGCAAAGGACGTATGTGAACCCGCTCAAACCAGTGCGTCAGCCGGTCAAGCACCAGAAAAAAATTACGCCATGAAATCAGTTGTTCCGACCAGGGCAAATGCATGCGGGATTTGTCACGCCCGCCTACGAAAAGCTCTTCCACCCCCATTTCATCCGGGATTTTCTTGAAAGGCTTCTTGGCATACGCGATCGACAGTGGGACCAGGATGGCCCGGGACCACGACGAGATCTCATAAATATTGAACCAGAACCAGTTGGGAAACAGTACGATTTCCGGAGGAATCGCGGGGACGGCGTCATAATCGTACTGACCGAAGAAGCACAAATAAATTTTGGTAAAAGTGTTGACCCGGGTCACCCCGCCCAGCTCGAGAATTTTTTCTTTAGCCTTTTCAAGAGCGGGATAGGCGCGGCTATACCCTGCCAGCTTCAGCCCGAAATAACACTTTACTGATGCGCTGAGGTTCGACGGGCCCCCGGGGTAAACACTCCAGCCGCCGTCCTCATTCTGGTGTTGCAGAATGTAGTTGGCTGCTTTCTGAAAACGCTCCTGGTCTCCGCTGCCCAGCAGGCTGTGAAGCAAGATGTAATCCGCTTCCAGCGTGTTGTCGGCTTCCAGTTCGCCGCACCCGTAGCCATCCTCGTGCTGTTGGGAGAAGAGCGCGCGCCGGGCACGATCTATGGCAGCCGAAACACGATTGAAAAGGTCATGAATTCTGCCGGAATGCAATTGAGAAACGGCAGAGGCAGGAGGGGGATATTCCATAAAAAAAATTTAGTTTGTGGTGGCGGCCGCAGGGGCGATGGCGATGGCTTGGACGATCTCCGGCGGCAAGCCGAAGCGGACATTCTCCGGCATCACCTCCAGCTCTTGAACGTTGCCGAAGCCTTTGCCGCCCAAAAACTCCACTACCTCTTGCACCAGGCATTCTGGAGCGGAGGCGCCGGCCGTCAACGCGATCGTCTTAACCCCTTCCAGCCATTCCGGCTGGATGTTGCGGAAGCTGTCAATCAAATGCGAGCTGGTGCCCAGGTTGCGCGCCACTTCCACTAAACGATTCGAGTTGGAGCTGTTGTCAGAGCCGACCACCAGGAGTAAATCCGCGTCCGACGCGACTTCTTTTACCGCCACCTGGCGGTTTTCCGTGGCATAACAGATGTCCTGCGCCGCGGGGCCGGTAATGTTGGGAAACCGATTTTTCAGCGCGGCAATAATGTCGCGGGTTTCATCCAAACTCAGCGTGGTCTGCGTCAGATACGCCACGCGATTGGGATCCGGTACTACTAAATTTTTCACCTGCTCCGGCGATCCCACTACTTGAGTCACGATGGGCGCCTCGCCCAGGGTCCCGATCACCTCGTCGTGGTCGCGGTGTCCAATCAGGATCAACGAATAGCCTTCTTTAGCGAACTTTACTGCCTCCACATGCACCTTGGTGACCAGCGGACAGGTCGCGTCTATCACCCGCAGCTTACGCCGTTCGCTCGCCTCCCGGACCTCTGGCGACACACCATGCGCGCTATAAATCACCCGTTCGCCGTTGGGGACTTCTTCCACGTTATCGACAAAAATCGCGCCCTTACCTTGTAGCTCTTCCACCACAAAGCGGTTGTGGACAATCTCTTTGCGAACGTAAATCGGCGGCCCAAATGCCTCCAGGGCGATCCGCACGATATCGATGGCGCGCACTACGCCGGCGCAGAATCCCCGAGGTTTGAGCAACAGGAGGGTCTTCTCCGCGCTGGGCGCGTTAGTTTCTGTGTCGATTTCTTCTTTCACACTCACCTATTCGCGCCCTCCGTGATTTTTGCTGTGAGGTAGTCCCCGAACTATGTCTAGGCCCGAGAGGTTATCGTCGTTGCGAGTTCGCGTCAGAGAAGGCCTTGGGCTTTCCTGAATCCCTCGATGCCAGCGTGGTACAACTGCTCAAGCTACACCGATCCAATCTTGGAGTTATATACAAAAATATCTGAATCCATCCAGTTGGTCAACGTAAGCCCTAGAAATGCGGGGGATTAGCAGCGACTTGCGAATTTCCGCATTGAACGGGAGCGGTTTAGATGCAGAGATTCTCACGTTGATCTTTTCGCCGGATAGGGTGCCTGGAGGCGGAAGGCACCCTGGTTGTTTCGG
>JAFAWN010000468.1 GCA_019241735.1 Terriglobales bacterium | reverse complement strand
CGAACTGGGGTATTGATTTCGGCGAACCTAAAATTGATCTCGATCGCTTGCGTTCGTGGAAGCAGGGTGTGGTCAACAAACTTACCGGCGGTCTCGGACAACTCTCGCGTCAACGAAAAGTTCAATACTTGCAAGGTAAAGCGGCGTTTGAAAATTCGACTACCTTGTGGGTGGCAAAAGCCACCGGCGGCGATGAGTCTCTGGAGTTTGACCGCATTGTTGTCGCCACCGGTTCACGCCCGGCGATAATCCCCAGTTTAAAACTCGACAGCCCACGCATGATGGATTCAACCACTGCGCTCGATTTGCAAGACATCCCTCGTACTCTACTGGTAATTGGCGGCGGGTACATAGGGCTGGAGTTGGGCACGGTTTATGCGTCGCTGGGCGCGCAAGTCACTGTCGTCGAAATGCTGCCGCGTTTGCTTCCTGGCGCCGACCCTGATCTCGTTTTGCCTTTGTACAAGCGCATGGAAAAAATATTTCATTCCATTTTGCTGAATACGACGGTGGCTGGCATAAAGGAAGAAGGCAGCGGAATTCGCGTGACTTTCAGCGGCCCCGACGTAAGTGAAGAAAAGCTTTTTGACAAGGTGCTGGTTTCCGTGGGACGAAAACCAAATTCCCAGATTCCCGGGCTGGATAAGACCCAGGTTCGTATTAATCCGCGTGGATTTATCTCTGTAAACGCGCAGATGCAAACGGATGATCCCGCGATTTACGCCATTGGTGATGTGGTAGGCGAGCCAATGCTGGCGCATAAAGCGTCTCATGAAGGACGCATTGCGGCGGAATCGATTGCCGGCCATAAAGTTTCATTTGAGCCTAATGCCATCCCGGCGGTCGTGTTTACCGATCCAGAAATTGCGTGGTGTGGACTTACGGAAACTCAGGCGCAAGAGAGGGAAATCAAGATAAAGGTCGCCAAGTTCCCGTGGGCGGCGTCAGGTCGTGCGCTCACCCTCGACCGCCCGGAGGGAATGACGAAGTTGATTTTTGATCCCGATAGCGAGCGCTTGTTGGGGATGGGCATCGTGGGCGCGGGGGCAGGAGAATTAATCGCCGAAGGAGTGCTCGCCATCGAAATGGCTGCCCTAGCCCGCGACGTAGCGCTTACTATCCATCCACATCCGACATTGTCGGAGACGTTGATGGAGTCCGCAGAAGTATTTTTTGGCACCAGTACGCACGTGTATAGGCCGAAACGTTAAATTGCGGGCGGCACCCGCCGGAGATCCAAATGCGCGCTTTTATCACATTTTTATTTATGCTTTCGGTCTTACTCTGCGACACGTTATTTGCGCAGGAGAACACGATGACACCATCAGCCCCTACGGCAGCGTCTGCCGCGACGCCGCAATGGATGAAAGAATCAGTATCCAAGCTGGAAAACGAACTGGCTTCCAAATATAGTGAGCAACAACGCGCCCGGCTGAGCCGGGGCCTGCATCAAGTGGCGGAATTCTGGCGCACCGGGGATGGTGATGCCGCTACCTTCGACAACTTTATTCGCACGAATTTCGCCGGAGACCAATCTGCCGTCGACACCATGTTCAACCGTTTCGAGCACCTGCTGGAGCAATTGAATGGGCACATGCAGGAAATCGACCGCGAATTCCGCCAGCAAGCCGACCTCGACGCCGGACCAGTGCTTCCCTATGACGAGATCTTCGGCGGCTATGATCCCTCGGCGCACGTGCTGGACGATTTTTTTGCCAACAAGCTGGCTTTCATTGTGCTGTTAAATTTCCCGCTGACTACGCTGGATGAAAGATTGGCCGAGGGCCCCAAGTGGAACAGGCGGCAGTGGGCTGAAGTGCGGTTGGCGGAGATGTTTTCAAAACGTATTCCCGGGGAGGTCAATCTGGCCATTGCCAAGGCTGGAGGTGATGCCGACCAATACATCTCGCAGTACAACATCTGGATGTACCATTTGCTCGATTCGCAGGGCAGGCGTTTATTTCCTCCGAAAATGCGATTGCTCAGCCACTGGAACTTACGCGACGAGATCAAATCTGATTACGCTGACGGGAAGGATGGCATCCCCAAACAGCGGATGATCCAACAGGTGATGGAACGCATTGTTACTCAGACCATACCGCAGGCAGTGATAAATAGTCCCGGCGTCGATTGGAACCCTTACACAAACTCCGTGCAACCTGCGGCAGAGCACGACGGTCAGACAGCGGAACGTGCGGGAACGGGAGCCACACCTTCGCGCGAACCCGATACCCGCTATGCGATGTTATTGGGAACATTTCACGCATCGAAGAAGGCTGATCCTTATTCCCCGACCGCGCCCACTTTGATCGCCCGCCGTTTTAATGAAGATCGTGAAATTCCCGAAGCCCGCGTGCAGGCGATGCTTAATCAGATTTTGACCTCGCCGCTGGTTGCGACGGTCGCCAAGTTGATTGAATCCCGGCTGGGACGTCCTCTGGAGCCATTCGATATCTGGTACAACGGCTTCCGTCCCGGTAGCAAGTACAGCGAAGCGGAACTTGATGCAATGGTGGCCAAGAAATATCCGACGCCTGAGGCCTACCAAAAAGATATTCCTAACTTGCTGATGAAACTTGGATTCTCCTCGGAACGGGCACACCACGTCGCTGAAAATATCGTCGTGGACCCTGCCCGCGGCTCAGGACATGCCATGGGGGCTGCGATGCGTTCGGCTAAAGCGCACCTGCGTACCCGCGTGGAAAAAACCGGCATGAACTATAAAGGATTCAATATCGCCGTGCACGAAATGGGACACAACGTAGAGCAGACGTTTTCTCTCAACGACATCGACCACACATTGCTGAGAGGTGTTCCCAACACTGCGTTCACTGAGGCGCTGGCCTTCGTGTTTCAGGGGCATGATCTCGAGTTGCTGGGTCTGCCCGCACCCGATGCCAGAAGCGAAGCGGAAAAAACGCTCAATGATTTTTGGGGCACTTACGAGATTGCCGGCGTTGCCCTGGTTGATATGGCTGTCTGGCACTGGATGTACGACCATCCGCAAGCCTCGCCGCATGAATTAAACGAAGCCACAGTGGAGATTGCAAAAGGCATCTGGAATCGCTACTACGCTCCGATATTTAATAGGAAGGATGTGGTACTTCTGGGCGTCTACTCGCACATGATTGACTCCTTTCTGTATCTCCCCGATTATCCAATCGGCCACATGATCGCCAACCAAATTGAAGAGCAGATGAAAAAGGCGGGCAACATCGGCTCCGAATTCGAGCGCATGGCTAAAATGGGGCAAGTGACTCCGGACTTGTGGATGAAAAACGCCACCGGACGCCCAGTCGGCCCGGAGGCTTTGCTCGAATCCACCCAGCGCGCATTGACCTCCATCCAATAACCGCGCTCCGTTTCCCGGAAAATCGCGGAATTACTAGGGTAACTTGCTGGCACTGACGTGGGTACCTACGATTGCCAGATATGATCCACCAAGCCCTATTATTCTGCCCTGACGAGAAGACTGCGCTCGCAGTTACACAGGTTTTAACCGAGTTGGAGTTCCGGGTTGAGGCGTGCGCCGAGCCATTTTCCGCGGTTAAGAAGTTAATGACACAACGCTTCGATGCCATCGTGCTCGATTGCGACGACGAGCAGAATGCAACTTTGTTTCTCAAGAGCGCCCGCAGTTCGGTATTGAATCAGACCGCACTGGCGGTGGCTGTGGTCGAGGGACAAGCAGGAGTTGCCAAGGCCTTCCGCATTGGTGCAAACCTCGTCCTCACCAAACCCATCAATATTGAACAGTCCAAAGGCACTCTGCGTGTAGCCCGCGGCCTGTTAAGAAAGACTGATGCGCCTGCGGCGTCTCCGGTTCCGCCCCCGGTCACGCCTGTGACTCCGGCGTCTTCCACTACGCAATTCGTCGCATCCACCACCCAAACCTCACCGTTGAGCAACGCAACCGGACGTCCGCCACTTGCTTCAGCAAGAGCGATGCAAGGGCCGTCGATTCCGGATTCGAATGCTCCGCGCTTGGATTCAAATACGAAAGCATCTCCGACAAACTCGTACTCATCTGCATCGGGTGGCGGACAGCAGTCGGCGAATGCCCCGGCCAAGGCTGCAAGTTTTGAGCGGCCGCAATTTGCGGCTGGACAAGCGGCGCAAGAGCATCCGCGGCAGCCTGTCGCCAAGACGTCTCTGGATTCAATCGTTTCTTCAGGGAATCGGCCGGAGACCGCCGAGAAGGCGGCGGGTGTTGTTGTCTCGGCATCAACGCCTTCCAGCAAACCGGCAAAAACTTCGGCGCCCGCTCCTGCGAGCCCGGGGCATCTGCGGGAGCAATGGCCGGGGGCGCGGGTAGAATTGCCAAGACCGGACCGGAGTTCGGTGCCGTCCAATAGGGGAGCAGCAGCAGCTGCCGCGCCGGCAAAGGAAAATCCGAAGCCACACGACGAAGTGGCTGGGCGTAATCCGCAATTAGATAGCTCCGATAGTCAGCAATTCGCGAGCTATCCGGAAGCAATCAGGGCGAAATTCGCAACCTCGAACGCCGCTGCGGAAACGTCTGAGCCTGATCTCCCGGTATTCTCCGGGTATGCTGACAGTTCGATAGATCCGGCTACACCCGCGCGTGAAGGCGGAAGCAAAATTTGGGCGGTCCCGGTCGCAGTTATTGCGCTTGCGATGGCTGGATACTTTGGATGGAGCAAGCTGCATCGGGGAAGCAGCCAAGAAGTGACTTCGCAAAAAGCTGCTTCGGTTTCGCAACCCACTCAGGTAGAAGTTCAACCGTCTCTTGCCTCTCAGCCTGAAGGCACAGTGCCTGGCAATACGAACAGCCAATTATCAAACGCCGTACCCGCCGCATCTCATCCTGTAGGTGCTTCTCAGAAGCCGAGTGTGTCGGGCAAATCGGAGATTGACTCTAGCAGTCCAGTGAACGATGTCACTACCAGAACTGTGAAAGCGCCCGCTGCGATGGCCTCAAAATCATCCGAGACCTCAGCGGCATCAGGAGCCGCGACGGTCGAGGAACCGGCCGCACCTACGCTCGCGCAGGCACTGCCGCCGGCTGCGGATCGCACGATAGCAGGTATCATAGCGGTCCCTGCGGCCGTCATCCCCAAGCGTCAAGCGCCACAAACATTGAATGTATCGCAAGGCATTTCGGCGGGCCTGCTGGTCAAAAATGTTCCGCCTGTTT
>JAFAWN010000430.1 GCA_019241735.1 Terriglobales bacterium | reverse complement strand
CACCGCCTGCACCGCCTTATCCTCCATGGAAATGACTTCGCTGGCATTGACGATTTCGATCGGCAGTCCGGAGGCGGCGGGATGCCGTTCCAGGTCGGGGCGGAGGATTTCCTCGCGTCCAACCAGAATTACGCGTACCCCGTAATGCCGCGCCGCCTGGATGGCGCCTTCAATTTCGGGTTTGGGCGCGCGGTCCGAACCCATCGCGTCCAGAACAATGACGCTTGGCATGGATGGCAGTGACTAGCTGGCTTCTTCGACGGCTAAGACTTCGCGGCCCTTGTAATGGCCGCATTTCGGACACACACGGTGCGGCATTTTCCGCTCATGACAGTTGGGGCACTCAGACAGCGAATGGCTGGTGAGCGCGTCGTGGGCACGCCGTGTACTGGTGCGCCGCTTGGAGTGTCGCCGCTTTGGATTTGGCATTGGATCCCTTTCTCAGGCCGCAATCTCCAGCGGCATCGGTCAGTAGTGTATGTTGAGCTGCGCACAGCTAGTTGTTCCCGCCGGTGTGCAATTTGCCCCGAATATCTTTCAGCGCCGACCACCGCGGATCTTCCATCGGCTCGGCGCAGGAGCATTGTCCACCGTTCAAGTTCTGGCCGCAGTGCGGGCACAGGCCCTTGCAATCCTCACGGCAGATCACCTTTACGGGAAGCGCAAGGAGAACCTGCTCCCGCAGCGCATCCTCCAGGAGCAGGCCTTCTCCTTCATAGTACCCAATTTCGGCCTCGACGGTCGTTACAGACAACTCAGGCCTGCCTGCGTCGGCGCCTTGAGGGCGATAAAGCAAATCGAATCTGTGCCGCAAATTGCGCTCCACCGGTTCGAGGCATCGGGCGCAATCCAGCATGATTGCGGTTGTAAGCTCTCCCGTGAGGCGTATGTCCTTGATTCTGGAATTTTTCCCATGCCGCTCTTCGACCAGTTGGGCCTGTCCGGAGGCATGCAGTGTACCTTGCTGCCTTAGGTCCGGACCAAAATCAATCACGCCCGGAGCAAAGTCCTCCTTAAAATCAATAGCGTGGAGCTCTAACTCGCGAATTTCAATTAACATGGGACCCGCACTCTGGCAATCCCGAGGCTAACGACCGCGGAAGCACGCCGTAAAATCAGGCAAAGTAAGGATAAGACGCTTGCATGGGAGTGTCAATGTGCGTTGGCATGTTGCCAGCCTTGCCTATGGGGCCGCCGTGCGGATACCAGTGCCGCATCGCACTAAAAGCCGCGTGCCGCTAAAATAGCCAGCAATCTCCGCCTATATGCCAAGAGCAGAAATGGAAGCATCGGTCGAGCGCTGGCTGCTCGAGCACTCCGAACTTTTCGCCGCATTGGTAGTGACGCTTGGCTTCCTGCTGCGTCTGCGGGAGGCCTCCGGCACATTTCTCAATCCAGATGAGGCACTGCATTTCCTTCTCTCAAATCAAACTTCACTTCGTCTGGCCTACCAGGCGAGTCTTACTTCCTCTCATCCTCCGCTGCTGATCTTCGTGCTGTATTTCTTGCGCCGGCTAGGCACCGCAGAATGGATACTTCGGCTTCCCTCCGTGCTGGCTGCGACTGGAACCTGCTGGTTGTTCTATCGTTGGGTCAAAACAGTTCGCGGCCCGGTCGTGGCCTTGTGCGGACTGCTTTTAATCGCCTTTCTTCCGCCAATAATTTCCCTTTCGGCCGAGGTGCGCCAATATTCGCTGATGCTTTTCTTTCTCAGCGGCGCGGCTTATCTCCTGGAACTCGCCCTCGTCCGGGATTCGGCATTGCTGGCCCTGGCTTCCGCACTTTGCCTGTGCTTTGGCCTGGCGTCGCATTATTCAGCAATCTTCTTTATGGCGGCGAGCGCGGGCTACGTAGTTCTCTGCATCATCATGCGCCGTACTTCCCTCCGATTTGTCGCCGGCTGGGCAGGCGGCCAGGCGGTGGCGCTGGCTCTGGCGGGGTTCTTTTACTTCTCTCACCTTTCCCAGCTCTCCTCCAGCCCCACCGACAAAGCGCTGAACGGGTGGATGCGTAATTCCTATCTTCACAACTACTACTTCAATCCCGGGGACAATGTCGCCCACTTCATCTTTGCCCGCTCCTTTGGGTTCTTCCAGTTTCTGGTTGGCCATCGCGCTCTGGGCGACGTCATTGGCGTAGTATTTATCGCCGGCCTTGTTTTCGCCCTGAAAGAACGTTCGCTGCCATCTGCGCGCCGGACCGCGACCCCACTTCAGCTGATCGTCCTGCTTACGCTCCCTTTCGCCATAGGTTGCGCGGCCGCCATCGCCGACAAGTATCCGTACGGCGGGACCCGCCATTGCGCGTACCTGGTGATGTTCGGCATAATCGGCGTCTGTATCCCGCTGTTCCGGATTGCCCGGAACTACGCAACTCGCGCCCTGGCCGTTATCCTGGCGATAGTGCTGTTCACCACCGCGCGCGGGTTCCCCTCGGCGCCGCATATGCAACGCCGCGACCAACGCCTGGGCCAAATGCAGGCCGGGATTAATTTCCTATACCAGCACGTTTCACCTGGCGATGCGATCCTGGTGGACTATGAAAGCACTCTCGAACTCGGTCACTACCTATGCCATGCGCCGCCCGTTTACGTGGATTATCCGGCCTCAAGGTTGGCGGCTGTCCCTTGTGGACAATTTCGCGTTATCTCCACGACACCGGACGTCTGGCTTTTCGACCGCAATAATTTCCTGACCAAATGGAATGCATGGATCAGCAATCCGGAAATTGCGCCCAAAGCAAGAGTGTGGGTGGTGCAGGCAGGGTGGGGGATTGTTACTCATCTGCCGGCAGAAATTCAGGACTCAGTGCCGGGTGCTGACCTCGAAGCGCAGCCCTTCGGGAGCAACATTCAAATTTTCAGCATAGACGCCACGCGCACATCTTCGCATTAGCACTTTGTTTATTACGAAACAGGCGGCGCCGATGGGAATTCTCGCCTTGCGGAGATTACTTCAGCTCTTGTAGTTTTGCCGAAGCCAGCTGCGCCGCTGGGCCGGACGGATTTTCCTTCTGAATCTGCTCGTATAGTTTTCTGGCTTCTGTAGGTTGCTGCTGGGCTGCGTAGGTTGCGGCCAATTCCACTTCTGACGTCACTTTGCCGACCGCATTTGTAGGCTTGTCGATCAGCTTCTTGTAGATTTCGATCGCTTCCTGATACCGGTTATTGTTCCGGTATAGCGCGGCCAATGCAAACTGCGCCAGAGAAGAAATGTCCGAATTGTGGTAGCCCGCGACTGCCTTAAGTTCTCGTTCTGCGGTCGCATTGTCGCCCAGCTGGCTATCGGTCAGGGCGTCAAGGTAGTGGGCTATCTCGGCCGAGCGCGTATGTGGGTATTGTTGAATGATTGCCTGCAATTTCTTCTGTGCCTCGGTGGCGCGCTCCTTCGCGGAGGCAAAGCTGGGGTCGTCCGGCTGCGCCGGCATGCCCTCGGGGCGAATCGGGGTATTTAATACTCGAACCGCCTGATTGAGATCCGCGCTGGCTCGCAGGTCCTGCTGGTTGATGTGATACCAGGCGCCGAGAACCGCTGCCGCGATCACCAGGCAAATTCCGGCACCGATTAGAATTCTGCTCTTGTGCTCGGCCGACCAGTGGACAGTGGCCCCGGCTGCATCCAGGGTCACGCGGCTGAATTTGTCTTGTTTTAGCTGATGACGGGTTTGTGCGCGCACGGACTTCCCTTCTAAACCCTACGCCTACGGAATGGCAATGTATTTGAGTCTAACAGGCAGAAAATAAAAGCGTCAAAAGGGCGGGCGCGGCTACTTCGGCGTTTCCTCCAACAGTCCCTGCTCCAGCTTTTCCTGGCATTCAATACAGTGGCGGGTCCAGGGAACGGCCTCCAGGCGTTTAGCGTTGATTTCCTTGCCGCAGGAGATGCACTCTCCGAACGTGCCTTCGCGGATCCGTAGCAGGGCTTTCTCGACCATCTGTATAAGCTGGCGGTCGTTGTTGCTTTGGTGGAACAAAAATTCCTTGGTATAGGAGCTGGCAGCACGGTCGGCGATGTCCTGCGCCGAATCCTCATCTACCGTACGCCCGTCCTGTTCGATACGGGAGACGGTGCGTCGCAACTCCTGTTGCCGCGTTTCCAGCCGCTTTTTAAAGTGATCGAGTTTCTTCTTATCCATGGATAATCAATTCTGCCCACTTCCGCGGTAATTTTCGACTCGTGGGCGAGGCGAAGATGATATGCGTCCAAAATAAGATGCGTCAACCGGCCACGGCGATTCGCCCCCGCTTTGCACAGGGATATGTTGGGGTAAATGCATCGCATCTCCTAACCGCCTTAAGTGTGCTCAATACCTAGCCCGGCGGAAGCTCGTCGCAAAGCAGCGCTTGTCGAAGGACCTCATGCCTGTCAGGGCGCGAGAATAAAGGCCCCATTTCTGGGGCCGTTATCCAAAAGAGGCGGGAGTGGTGGAAGGAAAATCTATGAAGATTTGTGAAAGGCACCGCCCCGCAAGCGGGACGGCTCGGTCAGGTCCAATAGAAGGAACGAAGATTGTTCTTCGTTGGCCTCTTTTTATTGCCCTGACAAGGTGCATTTGTGCAGCCAAAATTAGGCCTACTTCGCAACGTACTCGTACTCCATCAAGACCTTTGCCCCCAGTCACTTAACGCGACTCGTAAGTCCTCATGGAGGCCGACCATGCTATTTAGCTGGTCTAGGAATGCATAAAGCTGCACACGACAGAGTATCCCCAGGAAGCCACTACCGGCTCCGGATGAGCCGAGCAAGATTTGTGGGGAAGAACCAAAAGCCTTCCATCAGTTAGGAGTTCAGGCAGCCACGGTTCGCAGTTTCCCAGGCAGGAAGTGATAAGGCGGCCAAGGCCCGCTGATCAGCAATTCGCAATTCTTCAGCTGCTTGGCGGCGCTGGTATACCGGTTTTGATACTTTTCCACAGATTTTGAGTCAATGAGATGCGCGATGTCGATCAGCATTCCATCGGAGCTCACTCGCTTGCAGCTGACCTCTTCTTCCAGTGGATTGAAAAGCTTGTGCACTTGGACGGAGAGGGCCCGTGCCTTGGTCTGACGCTCCCGGTCCCGCGATGCTTTTTCCCGGAGCTTTATCAGATATTCTCCGCCAACGGTATCAGGCAGACGGACGTCTTCCACTGCCCCCTGCAGCGACCCTGCGCCCTTAACCAGGACCTTGAGGTGCATCTCTGCTTTGCCGCGCAACCTGGCCACGCTCTGTCCGAAGGCCCGCCGGTTGGCGCGCACCGCCTGGCACAAAGCTTCGTCGCTATCGAATATCGTGCCAAAGCGGAAGGGAAGCACCGTACCGTGGCGGAAAGAGACACTGACCACATGGGCGTGGTCGAGCACTGCCTTTTCATCCAGCTTGCCCGCATCCCGGCCGCGGTCATACTCGCTGACGATTACGGCAAATTCGCCGCTGGGATAGCTCATCACAGGCGAACCATTCACGCCCTGAATGCCCTCCATTAAGAAGGGGCGGCGTGTGCGAGTACCATTTTGCTGGGCCTTTAACTCGGTGAGGCAGTACGCGTACCAAGACATGGGGGCTCCGGAACGCATTTGGGGCCAGCTTCAAGCGGTCCCAAACATTAAAAAATCCACAACGGCTCTTGAACCAGGAAGAACGGGCAGTGAAACTGGGATCGGACGCCTTTTCAGCGGCCAGTGACCATAGTAATCATGGTCAAGAAAAAATGCAACTATTTCGTGGCATCAGCCATCGCTTAATTTCAACTTGAGATTTGCGGAAGTAAGGATCGTCCCCGCCTTGCCCTGCAGGCGGTAGATTCCGGCAAATCCACCCGTTGGCTACGAAGCCCGCCTTTTCGCGCCATTCCCACCGGAGTTCTTACCGGCCTCGCTAGCTGCCCGCTCCTGCAGCGCCAGCGTGACCACCTTCAGCATGTCGTCCCAAGGCGCCGGCTTTCCCGTCCAGATTTCGAACTGGCGGGCTGCCTGGTGAACAAACATCTCACTGCCCGTGATGATCTCCGCCCCCCGCTCTCTGGCCATCTTGAGCAGCCGGGTTTCAGGCGGATCGTAGACCATGTCGAAAACGTATTTCGCGCTAATCTCGTCGGCTTTCAGCGGACTCTCCCGCGAGTTCCCCATCCCCACCGGCGTCGCATTGATGATGACGTCGAACGCCATTTTCTTCAGATCAGTCCGCTTCACGGTTCGCGCGCGCGCCTGCCGCCCAAGTTTCTTCGCCGCCTCGAGGTTGCGGTTCAGGATATAAACTTCAGCGCCACGCTCTTTAAGCCCGAAAACCGCCGCCCGGGCCGCTCCGCCCGCGCCAATTACAAGAATTTTCGCTTTCTCCAGCGTCATCCGCCGCTCGAGAGGGCGCACAATGCCCGCGGTGTCAGTATTGAAACCGTATAATTTCCCATCCTGAGCCCTCACCACCGTGTTGCAAGCTTCAATCTTCGTAGTGTGCGAGTCGGTATTGTCGAGATGCTTCAGGATCGCCTGCTTATACGGCATGGTTATCGACAACCCGTGTATCGGGATATCGTGCACGCAGGCCAGCAAGTCTTTCAAAGTCTTGGCATGTAGGGCGAGGTAGACGCCATTCA